>JAGQSN010000005.1 GCA_020439555.1 Acidimicrobiales bacterium
ACGAACCGACCGGCAACCTCGACCCTGCGACCTCGGTGGGCATCATGCGTCTCCTGGACCGGATCAACCGGACCGGCACGACAGTCGTGATGGCGACCCACGACCGGACGATCGTCGACTCGATGCGCAGGCGCGTCATCGAGTTGGACCGCGGTTCGATCGTCCGCGACCAGGCCCGCGGCGTCTACGAGTAGGACCTTCGCCAGATGGCCATGAACGGCAGTTACATCCTCCGCGAGTCGACGTCGAACCTGACTCGCAACATCACCCTGACCATCGCCTCGGTACTCACGGTTTTCGTCTCGCTCGCGATCCTGGGGACGACGGTCATCGTCCGCCAGGGCGCGTCGAACATGACCGAGCAGTGGAAGGGCGGCATCGAGTTCATGGTGTACGTCAAGGCCGACGCGACACCGGCACAGATCAAGGCGCTGCGCACCAACCTGGAGGACAATCCGCTCATCAAGCGGGTCGTCTACGTCGACCGCGAGCAGACCTACAAAGACTTCAGGGAGATGTTCAAGGACGATCCGGTGATGCTCGAGAGCGCCAAGGCGTCGGATCTCCCGACTCGCTTCAAGGTCGAGCCATACGACAAGAGCGCCGAGACCGTCCGGGATCTCGTGAACCTCTACCAGAAGCAACCCGTCGTCTACGACGTACGCGCAGCGCTGGGGGTCATCAAGCAGTTCAAGGGGATGACCGACTTCCTCAACCGTGGTCTGTCCGTCTTCGCCGGCTTCCTCCTCGTCGCCGGGAGCCTGCTGATCCTGAACACGATCCGCACCGCCATGTTCGCCCGCCGCCGCGAGATCGAGGTCATGAAACTCGTCGGTGCCACGAACTGGTTCATCCGAATACCGTTCATGATCGAAGGGCTGGTTCAGGGCCTCATAGGCGGCGTACTCGCGATCGGCTCAGTGTTCGTGTCGCGAGGCTTTCTCGAGGACATGGTCAACAAGTCCGAGGACATCGGACTTCTCCAGGACTTCAAGGTCACGAGTGGGGACGTGGTCCTGGCATGCGTGATCGTCGCCATCACCGCGATCCTGTTGAGCATCATCAGCTCGATCGTGGCGACACGGCGCTTCCTCGACGTCTGAGGTTTCGACTTCGCTCCGCTCCGCTCAACCATCGGTTGGGGGGAGGTCTCGACTTCGCTCCGCTCGACCAGCGGTTTGCTCCGGTCCTTGAGCGAGCGGAGCGAGTCGAAGGGACTCCGTGATCAGTTCGCCCTGTGCGGGTCGAGTTGGAGCGGGATCTCGTCTCGGCCACGCAGGACGATGCGGCCGTTGAGCTTCGCCTCGCCGGCGAGTTCCAGGTCGGGGAAGCGGCGGACGAGACGGCCGATCACCTCCTGGCCTTCGAGACGCGCGAGAGCCGCACCGAGGCAGTGGTGGACTCCGCTGCCGAAGCTGACGTGTTCCCGAGCCGTCACACGGCTGAGGTCCAGGTCGTCCGCGTCGTCGCCGAACTTCCGCGGATCGCGGTTCGCGGCTCCGAGGCATGTCATGACCATCTCACCGGCGCTGATGTGTGCTCCCATGAACTCGAAGTCGTCGAGCGCGATCCGGCGCGAGAACTGGACCGGCGAGTCGTAGCGCAACAACTCCTCGACGGCCTCCTCGTCGAGCGTCGGATCCGCGACGAGACGCTCCAACTGATCCCGATGGGCCAGAAGTGCACAGACCCCGTTCCCGATCAGGTTCACGGTCGTCTCGTGGCCGGCCAGGTAGAGCAGCACCACGTTCGCCAGCAGTTCCTCGTCGGAGAGCATGTCGCCGTCGTCGTCGGCACGGATCATCGCCTGGAGGAGGTCGTCGTCGTCGGGGCGTCCGCGCTTCCAGGCGATCGCGTCGGCCACGACCTCGTCCATGTGGTCGATGGCGTCGAAGATCGCTTCGGTGTTGGTCATTGCGAGCACCGGATCGAGGATCTGGGTGACGGTGTGGGACCAGGTGCGGAGCTGGTCCCGGTCGCCCTCGGGCATGCCGAGCATCTCGGAGATGACGGAGAAGGGGAGAGGGAAGGCGAGTTCGGAGACGAGGTCGATCGGTCCTTCCCGCGTCGCGAGATCATCGAGGATCTCGTCCACCAGTTCGCCCACACGTGCGCGGATCTGCTCCACCGCACGTGGTGTGAACGCCCGGGAGACGAGCCGACGTATCCGCGTGTGGTCGGGCGGGTCGATGTTCAGGATCGCGAGGCTGCGACGCGCTTCGCGATCGGGGGCGAGGAGCGCGAGTTGTTCCCGTCGGCCCGGTCCGTTGATGTTGCGGTCGTCCACGCTCATACCGGGACGTCGCAGGAGGGCGTGCACGTCGTCCCAGCGCGTGATGACCCACGCGCCGAACTGCGTCTTGTGGACCGGGTCGCCCTCTCGGAGCACGGCGTACTGCGAGTAGGGGTCTTCGAAGAAGCTCGGCTCGAAAGGGTTGAGGCCGAACACCGGGGCAGGGGCGGCATCTGTCATCGCGTGACCCTAGCCCCGCCGCGGTGAAATTGCAGGGGGTGTGCAATCTTCGTCGCGTGCGTCGCGCGGCGATATTCGCGGTGACCTGTCCAGCGCCGTCCGGTCGGTCGTCCCGTCGGTGTTCGTCCTGTATATAGCCTGCGGTCCGTCGACGGCGGCCAACCGAGCCCGAGTACCGAGGAGACCATGATCGCCACCGATCCGTTCCGAGCCAGAACGGCCATCGTGGGGGTCGCCGATGCGGTCGACCCGAGCGGCGAACTGGACGGGACGGTGCGATCGCTCGAAGTCCGGATGATCCGCGAGGCGCTCACCGACGCCGGACTCACGATCGCGGACGTGGACGGCGTGGCCTCGTGCATCTCGCCGGGGTGGGCACCTTCGTTGGAGCTCGCCGAGTACCTCGGTATCGCTCCCCGCTGGACCGACTCCACACAGACGGGCGGTTCCAGCTTCGAGGTGCAGGTCCAGCACGCCGCGGCTGCGATCGCCGCCGGGATGGCGG
The DNA here is from genome assembly GCA_020439555.1 of Acidimicrobiales bacterium. Classification (GTDB taxonomy): domain Bacteria; phylum Actinomycetota; class Acidimicrobiia; order Acidimicrobiales; family Iamiaceae; genus Aquihabitans. The sequence continues at coordinate 2,979 of JAGQSN010000005.1, forward strand.
AAGTGGTGGTCGTCGTATACGCGGCGACACCGAAGTCGTCGTTCAAGCGCGGTACCGGCGGATTCGGGAGTCGCCAGGGCGTCCTGGCGCCGACGCCGTCCGGTGAGTTCGAGGTGCCCTACGGGATGCGGATGCCGATGGGGGCCTATGCCCTCGCGGCGAGTCGGCACATGTACGAGTTCGGCACGACGAGCGAACAGTTGGCGCAGATCGCGGTGGACAGTCGGACGTGGTCGAGTCTCAACCCTCGGGCGCGTCTGCGGGAACCGATCACCGTCGACGACGTCCTCGCCTCTCCGATGCAAGCGTCACCTCTGCGCAAGCTCGACTGCTGCCTGATGACCGACGGCGCAGGAGCGGTGGTCCTCACGAGCGCGGAACGGGCCCGGGACCTCCGTAGGCCTCCGGCGTACATTCTCGGAACCGGGACCTGCACGACACACGCGATGGTCAGCGAGATGCCGGACCTGACGACCACGGGTGCGGTCGTCAGCGGCGCGGACGCTTACCGGCAGGCCGGCCTCGGGCCGTCGGACGTCGACGTCCTCCAGCTGTACGACTCGTTCACGATCACGATCCTTCTCCTGCTCGAGGACCTCGGGTTCTGCCCGAAGGGCGAAGGCGGGCCGTTCGTGGCCGAGGGCGTGCTCGGCCGCGGTGGCTCCCACCCGGCCAACACGACCGGTGGCGGCCTCGCCTACACCCACCCCGGGATGTTCGGGATCTTCCTGTTGGTCGAGGCGGTTCGACAGTTGCGCGGCGAATGCGGGGACCGGCAGGTCGAGGGGGCCGAGGTGGCGCTCGCGCACGGCAGCGGTGGCGTTCTCTCGGCGATGTCGACCGTGATCCTCGGAACGGAGGCGACCCGATGACAGTCGTGCCACGACCCGACGGAACGCGTGAACGGGTCTCGCCACCGATCTCGACCGAAGCGGAACCGTTCTGGGACGCGACGCGTGAGCGGACCCTGCTCGTCCAGTGGTGCCCGGCTTGTGACCGAGGCATCCACTTCCCGCGTGCGGCCTGCCCGACATGCCTAGGTGATGTGCTCGAACACAGGCCCTCGACGGGGGAAGGCGTCGTCTACGCGTGCAGCACGATGGCCAGTCCGGGGAACCCGACGATGTCGGGCCGTGAGCCGTACGTGGTCGCGCTCGTGGACCTCGACGAGGGGATCCGGATGCTCACGAACATCGTGGGGGAAGACGCCGCAGCGGTCGCCCCGGGCGATCCGGTGAGAGTCGCGTGGGAACCGCTGGAGGACGCGCGCCACCTCCCGGTCTTCGTCCGCATCAAGGCCTGACCCACCCCCCCCGAACGCCCTTCGAGTGTTTCCCCTGTGGTTCTGCACCACCTGCGGTGCAGAACCACAGGGGAAACACGACCGGCCGCATCGGTTGTCCGGATTTCGATCGGGTCTGGCACAATGGTGACCCCTCTCGCGGTCCTGAACCGCCGGACACTGGAGTCAGATGTCGTTCAAGGTCAACGATCGCGTCGTCTACCCGCACCACGGCGCGGCGATCATCAAGAAGAAGGTCAAGCTCGAACTGGGCGGCGAGACCCGCGAGTACTTCGTGCTGGAGATGGTCCACGGTGACCTGATGCTGAAGGTCCCGACCGACATGGCCGAGGAGGTGGGCATGCGTCCGCCGATCTCGAAGT
>JAGQSN010000416.1 GCA_020439555.1 Acidimicrobiales bacterium
CTGCTCCTTGATCTCGCCGGTGTTCTTGTTGACGAACGTGGCCCTCACGAAGATCGGGGCCGAGTACGTCATGTCCCGTTCCTTGCACTCCTCCACCGTGAACTTCGGTGTGGGGCGAAGGTCCTCGTCGTTCGGGTCGAACTCGAGGTGCAGTTCGAGCGTCTCGGTGAAGTCCCGAATCGGGGAGATGTCCCGGAACGTGTCGGCCAGGCCCTGGTCCAGGAACCAGTCGAAGGACTCACGCTGGATGGCGATGAGATCGGGTAGTGCGAGCGCCTCGTCGAGGTTCGCGAACGAGTAACGGTCCCTGATGGTGGAAACGGAGGACAACTGGGCTCCTCAGCTGCGGTTGATCACGCGTGAACGACCGCGGTGAGTCGAGTCGCTTCGATCAACCACTTCTGAGAGCGACGGCAGCACACCACGGCAACGGGCGATCCTATGCCCGTGCACACGCGGATTCCAACCCGGCTTCTGCCCGGTTGTTGGACTGATCGGATTTCGCGAGACGGTAAACCCGGGGTGCAGCCCGGTCAAGGTTTTCCACACCTCTGAGAATCCATCGACGGCCTCGACCTGAACCGGCTCACGGCCAACGAACACGACCCTCTCCCCGGCTCTTGCGTGGGCATCCGTCGTCGTGTCGTGCTAGCCACGGTGCATGCAGGTGTTCGATCTTCCGGTCCACCGCGTGTCGAGTTGGATATTCAACGGCTACCTCGTCGCGATCGACGAGGACCATGCGCTCATGGTCGACCCAGGGATTCCGGTCGTGAGCGATCGGCTCGTCGCAGCGCTCCGAAAGGACCTCGGCCGGGAGGACTGCAAGGCCGTCACGGTCCTCGCAACGCACGGCCATTCCGATCACGTCGGAGGCGTCTCACACCTGTGTGACACCTTGGGTGACACCGCCACGGAGGTGTTCCTCCCCGACCTGTGCCGTTCGTACCTGGCCGGTGAGAAGCCGCGGAGGTTCGGGACGCTGACAGCCTCTGTTCGGTTCGCCCCGGTTTGGAGGCAGCAGCCCTTCGAGCGGCGGGCACTCGCCCAGTTCGCCTCGACCGCCCGAACTGCCGGCTACGGAGCGAACGACCGGATGACCACCGACTTCGACATCACGGGCTTCCTCGCAGGCGGCGACACGATCGTCGGGGCACCGGGTTGGGAAGTGATCCACGCCCCAGGACACACCGACGACTCGACCTGCTACTACCACCGCGACAGCGCGACCCTGCTGGCAGGCGACGCAGTCGCGACGATCGACGGTCGGGCGTGGTTCAACCCCGAGTACGTCGACCTGGCGGCGTCGACGGAAACCGAGGAACGCCTGCGTTCCCTGGACGTCCGACACCTGCTGCCGGGCCACGGCCTACCCATCACCGCGACGAACGTGTGGAGGTCGGCTATCAGCGCGAACGAACCTCCACCCGGCCGCGGCCTCCTCGCCTCCTGTTCACGACGCTTCGGCCGCTGGACGCGCTGAGCCGGGCGACTCGGTCTCCTGAGTCGACCGGGCATGACTCGGGGACCACCGCTTCGGCGCACCTTCGTGGCGAGATCATCGACCGGAACGGTTTGCTGCGGGATGCGCCGCCATGGCCAGACTCGTGGTCGTGCCCGCAACACCCGTGGAACGGATCGACGACCCACGCATCGCCGAGTTCGTAGGGCTTCGCGACGCAGACCTACGCCGCCGTCGGGAATCACCGGGCGGAGACCTGGCCGGGATCTTCATCGCCGAGGGCGACATCGTCGTCGAGAGGGCACTCCGCGCCGGATACACCCTCCGGTCGCTGCTCGTCGACGGCGCCCGCACCCAGCCGCTTCCCGATTCCGTACCGGAAGGCGTCCCCGTGTTTGCCGCGGCACCCGAGGTGGTCCTCAAGATCACCGGAATGGCGATGCACCGGGGCTGCATCGCTTCGTTCGACCGTCGGCCTGTCCCTTCGCTGAACGATGTGCTCGCCGACGCGACTCGGGTCGTGGTGCTCGAGAACCTGACGAACCCCACGAACCTGGGCGTCATCGCCCGCAGCGCCGTCGCGCTGGGGGCCGACGCGCTCGTGCTCGACCCCTCCTGTTGCGACCCGCTCTACCGGCGTGCGTCGAGGGTGGCGATGGGCGAGGTCTTCGCGCTCCCCTACGCGTGGGCGCCACGCTTCCCCGACGGGCTGGACCCGCTCACGGCCGCCGGGTTCGAGCTGCTGGCTCTGACACCGGCCGCCGAGGCCGAATCGATCGACGAGGTGACCTTCGGTCCCGACGACCGAGTCGCCCTCGTGCTCGGGGCGGAGGGCCCAGGCCTCCGCCCGGAGACACTCGCCCACATCGATCGGCCGGTGCGCATCCCCCTTCACGGTCGGGTCGACTCGCTCAACGTCGCCGCCGCGGCGGCCATCGCCTGCTACGTGCTCGGCCGCGGCCGCCCGATCTGACCCGGGTCCCGGTCGAGGCCCGTCCCAACCAGTGGACACCTCCCACGGTCGGTGTCGGCTAAGCACTTGGTATGCGTCCGACAAGTCCTTCCGACGGCGACACCAGTGCCGCTTCCCGGGGACGACGAGCCGTCGAGTGGCTGTCCAAAGAGCTGTCCGAAGACGGTGGTGGTCGGATCCTGCCGGTCATCGGTAGCGGGCTGAGCTTCCTCGCCTACATCGCGTTGGCGGTGCTCGCGTTGGGAGTGGCCGCAGCCCTGTTGGCCGGGCTTGCGTTTTGCAGCCACGTCGCCGTCCTGGCCGCGATGCTGCTGTTGTGCGCACCGGCGATCGTCGCGCCGCTGGTTGCTTGGCGCAGTCTCGTGAAGCTCCGCGAGTCCGTCACCCACCCCCGGGAGATCGCAAGCCAGCTCCACGACCTGATCTCGGGATTGGGCGGGTCCCCCGAACTTCGTGAGCTGGCGACGCGCCTGAAGGAGCGCGCCGGGATGGAGGGGACGATCGCGGTTCGAGGCGGTCGGCTCCGACGCTCGTTGCACACGGCTCGGCTGTTGTCGAAGGTTGTCGGGATCGCCCAACCGGACCCGGTCCGGCACCGCCTCCTCATCCCCTTCACGCCGGAGCGCACCGGGAGAATGCTCACGTCGTTCACGTGGTCGGCCTGGGGTGCCGTCCTGGCGACGATCGTGTGGTTCTCGGCGTTCACATCCATCCTCCTCGCCCTCCTCTGAGCCAGAGCCCTCGGCCACGTTTCGACTCCGCTGCGCTCCGCTCAACGATCGGGAAGGTGACCCCGCCGCGATCCGCTCAACGATCGGGTAGCTGCCACCGCCGGTTGAGCGAAGTGGAACCCCTCCGATGGTTGAGCGAAATGAAGCGAAGCCCGCCCCCTCCGCTGGTTGAGCGAAGTGAAGCGAAGCCCGCCCCCTCCGCTGGTTGAGCGAAGTGAAGCTGAGCCTGCCCCCTCCGCTGGTTGAGCGAAGTGAAGCTGAGCCCGCCCCCTCCGCTGGTTGAGCGAAGTGAAGCGAAGCGGAACGAAGTCGAAACCGCGCGCACCCCACGTTTCGACTCCGCTTCGCTCCGCTCAACGATCGGGAGGCTGACCCCGCCGCGCTCCGCTCAACGATCGGGAGGCTGACCCCGCCGCGCTCCGCTCAACGATCGGGAAGCTGACCCCATTGCGCTCCGCTCAACGGGCGGTAGGAAAGTCGACTGTGCTCCGCTCGACGGGCGGGAGGAGAGTCGACTGCGCTCTGCTCGACGAACGGGAGGGGGTCAGCAGCCTGAGAGGATCTGTACCAGGGTCGACTTTTCCTGGGGTGTGACCGTCAGGCCCCAGCGGTACTTCACCCGCACCCAGTCGCTTACGTAACGGCAGCGGTCGTCGAAGTTCGGCGGCAACCACTCGGCTGGGGTGGAGTCCTGCTTGGAGCGGTTCGAGTGTGACGTGACCGCGACGAGCGTGGCCGGGTCGGTGAGGTCGTTGGCGAACGCTCGTCGACGTTCCGGCGTCCAGCGGTCCGCACCCGATCGCCAGGCATCAGCGAGCGGCACGAGGTGGTCGATCTCGAGGTCCGACGGATCGTGCGTGACGACGCCGTCGTAGAGCGAGGTCCACGTGCCCGTCTGCGGCTTGCACTTGGCATCCACCACGAGTCCCGGCCCGGACTCTTCGGCGAGGACGAGTTCGCGCGTGTTGCACTTGGTGGCCGAGTCGTAGTCCCAGCCGGAGCCGAACTCCTTGCGCCGGTACGGCACGGTCTCGTCGGGAGACGCAACGACGAGCCGGTCTACGAGAGCGGTCGCGGGAACGTCCTGTGCCGTCCCGCCCGGCACCACGGTGGTCCCGCTCGACTGATCGGAGGTGCTCGTAGGCTGGGACTCTGTGCTCGGCGTGCTCACCGGACTGCTGGGTTGGCTCGCTGTGCTGGTCGTACTGGCCGCCGTGTCTGTCGCGGTCGTCGTCCGCGTCTGCGTCGTCACCGACCCTGCACACCCGGCCAGAAGGGTGAACACGACCAGGAGGACGAGGAGGCGACGGTTCACTTCGCATCTGCGCCGTTGGAATCGGGCGAAGCGGGCAGCGTGACCGTCGTCGTCGTTCCCGATCCGGATCGTGAGGTCTGCGAGACCGTGCCGCGATGGATCTCGAGGATCGAGCGAAGCAGGGACGAGGTCATCAGAGCAGGCCAGTGACTGTGCCGCCGTCGACGCCCATGGCGATGCCGTTCACGAACTTCGCCTGCTCGGAACAGAGGAATGCGGCAACGGCCCCGAAGTCGGCGGGGTCACCGGTTCGGCCGGTCATACCCCGTTCGATGAGGCGGTCCGTTGCGTGCAAGCCCGGGCAGATGAGGTTCACGCTGATGCCGTCGTCGGCGAGGTCCTGCGCGGCGGTCTTCGCCCAGGCCCACAGCCCTGTCCGGGCAACGTTGGACAGCGCCAGGTCACGGATCGGCTGACGAACCGACGCCGAGGCGATGAAGCAGATCCTCCCCCACTGCCGGGAACGCATGTCGTCGACGGCGGCGCGGGCGAGCCGGATCGAGGCGAGCATGTTCGCGTTGACCGCTTCGAGGATCTGCTCGTCGGTGATCTCCAGCGCCCGCCCACCCGGCGGACCGCCGGCGTTGCCGACGACGATGTCGACCCGTCCCCAACGTTCGACCGCGGCGTCGACCAGCCGTCGGGGCATCGCAGGGTCCGTCACGTCCCCGGCGACGACGACCGCGTCGGCCATCCCCGCCGCGACCTCTTGCAACGCCGCTTCGTCACGAGCGTTAAGCACGACACGTACCCCTTCCGCCGAGAGCGCCTGCGCCGTCGCCCGGCCGAGGCCTTTGCTCGCCGCGGTCACGACTGCAACCCGATCCCGGATTCCAAGGTCCATCAACCTGTCCGTTCTCCAGCGAGAGACTCGGCCGACGGCGACACCATCGCACCACCACTCAGCCTGTCCTCGATGTCCTACACGTCCGCCGAGATCCAATCACCCGGGCGTACAGCGTGCTTGTCCTCGCAATGCACGTCCCATCTACGACGAAGAGGGACGCGCGGATTGCAGCTTCGCAGCTAGCATTGTGCGACAAGAGGACGCTCTATCTGCGGAACGTGCCCGACGAGGTCGGTCAGCGGCTCGAACGTCTCGCAGCACGTGAAGGGATCTCGGTCTCGGCGTTCGCCACACGTGAGCTCGCAGCGATCGCGCGGCGTGCCGACAACCCAGCCCTGCTCTTGGGTCTACCCGACCTCGGCGTAGACGCGGACGCTGTCGTCGCAGACATCGAAGCCGGCCGCTCCGCGCGTTGATCGTTCTGGATGCATCCGCAGCAGTGCTCGGGCTGCTCAACGACGGCGAGGCCCGTCGGATGCTGCGCGACGACTCCATCGTCTGCCCACATCTGATCGACGCCGAGGTCCTCCCCGCTCTTCGTGCACAAGTACTTCGTGGCACCCTCGACGCGGGCGCGGCGGGTCACGCAATCGAGGCATGGGGGAAGCTCGGCGTTAGGCACCTCGCTGTGCACGGCCTGTTGGAGCGAGTCTGGGAACTGCGCGAGAACCTCAGCGCGTACGACGCGACCTATGTCGCGCTGGCGGAGGCACTCGAAGTCCCGCTGGTCACGGCCGACGGCCGCCTCGGGCGTGCCCCAGGACCGAGGTGCACGATCACCGTCGTGCGGCAGTGACGGACTTGTTCCACGTGTGAGGCGGCCATGAGGAGAGCTTCCTACAGGTCTGCGACCCGGACGGGCATGAAGGTGGATCGAACACCGGACATGGCGCCACAGACATGGTCTGAATCGGTCGTGGTGAACCGAGGTCGCCTACCTCCCGCTTCACCGTCGGCGAGACTGAACTGCTTTCGCACACCGGGCACCGCCGCTCGGCCGCTACGCCCGCAAGAAGGGGAACGAAGTGTCGACCCAAACCACGTCATCGCACCGCAAGGCTCGGATGGCGGTCGTGGCCGCCTTCGTCGCTGCGACGATCCTCGTCGGCTGCGGAGGAGGCGGATCCGACGGCGACAGCGCCTCCCCCACGTCGAAGCCGACCGACACGACCGCTACCGCCAGCGCTGACTGGGAGGGAACGGTCCACGCCCTCACGTACAACGTCGCAGGCCTTCCCGAGGCCCTGTCAGGCTCGAACCCCGAGGTCAACACGCAACAGATCGCACCGAAGCTGAACTCGTTCGACCTCGTCCTGTTGCAGGAGACCTGGAAGACCCCCGACCCGAACCCGCTCGCACCCACCCGCGTCTACTACGAGATCATCGACGGGCTCACCAACCACAAGTACAAGTCCCCGATGCCCGAACAGCCCTTGGGCAAGAGCCCGAAGCGCAGCTCGGCCCTGCTCGCCGACGGACTCGCGATCCTGTCCAACCACCCGATCGGTGAAGTCACCCGCACCGGATGGACGAACTGCTTCGGCGGTGCCGACACCTCCGACCACGGGGCAGCCGACTGCCTGGCGATGAAGGGATTCGCGATGACGACCGTGACCCTCGCGGACGGCGTCGAGGTCGACGTGTACGACCTGCACGGCGAGGCCGGCAGCAGCCCCAAGGACCAGGAACTCCAGGCCGAGGACTACGAGCAACTCGCCGCCTTCATCAACAGCCATTCGAAGGGCCACGCGGTCATCGTCGGGGGCGACACGAACCTCCACATCGAGGACAACCCCGAGAAACCCCATGACACCGCCGACGCCGGGATCTGGGCGAAGTTCCTCGCCGACACCGGCCTCACCGATGCCTGTGATCCGAAGACGTGTGACCAGACGCCACGCATCGACAAGTTCGCGTACCGGAGCGGCAACGGTGTCGAGCTCGGAGTCGTCCGCTACTCCGTCGAGACCAAGCGCTTCACCGACAAGAATGGCGAACAACTCAGCGACCACGAGGCCGTCGCGGTCGACTTCGGCTGGCGCCACACCTCCTGACCTGACCGTCACGTCGCCCCACCCGGCGTCGAGGACCCGCCTCGACCTCACCTTGCCGCCGACAGCTTCAGCTGCACAGCGTTCTCTGCCCGTTTAGGGTGCGGACGGCCTGTGTCGGGCTGGAGGAGGTGGGGAGATGTCGGACCGCCACGTGATCGCGGTGCTGTTCTGCGACCTCGTCGACTCCACCGCGATCCTCTCGAGGATCGGTGACGTGGCAAACGACGAACTCCGGCGCGACTTCTTCACCGCTACCCGCCAAGCCGTCGCAGCCACAGGTGGCGAGGAGGTCAAGACCCAGGGAGACGGGTTGATGGCCACCTTCCGGACACCCGACGACTCGGTCGCAGCGGCGATCGAGCTCCAGAGGGCTGTGTCACGACTGGACGCCCGGGACCGCGATGTGCGCCTCGCCCTTCGTGTCGGTGTGGCGTGGGGTGAGGCGACATCAGAGGAGGACGACTGGTTCGGGACACCGGTCGTCGAGGCGGCCCGGTTGTGCGGCGTCGCCCGATCGGGGCAGGTCCTGCTGACCGAAGCGCTCCGCTCGGCGTTGCGTCATCCAGACCGAATCGACCTGTCAGACGAGGGTGGCCTCGCGCTGAAGGGTCTCGACGGGCCGAGGCGCACATGGTCGGCCGCGTGGACCCGGGAGGAAGGCAGACAGGTCTCGGCACCTCCGCCCCTCCAGCTCCCGATGGGCTCCGCGTTCGTGGGACGCGACGAGGAACTGGCCGTCCTGCGGGGATGTTGGGACGCGGTCCGAGCAGGCGCGACCCGTGTGGCGGTCGTGCACGGGCCGGCCGGGGCGGGGGCGACTCGGCTCGTGGCGTCGCTCGCGGATGAGGTTCGATCCGATGCGCTCGTGCTCTACGGCCGGGCCCTCGAAGGTGGGGACGGGCAGGAGGCCTTCGAGGAGGCTCTTCGCTGGTTCGTCACCGGCACGGACCGTTCTCGCCTGCGACACGTGACCGACGGCCTCCGCCCGGCGATCGACGATGCGCTGCCCTCGGTGGGGGTGCGCCTCGGAGCACCACCGCCGAGCGGCACCTCCGACGACGGCGACGGGGAGGGGGCGTCGGCCGGCCTCGGAGCGACCGCCGCTCTCCTGGCCCTGCTCGGGCGGCTGTCCGCTGCCGAGCCGATCCTGCTGGTCATCGATGACGCCCACCTGCTCGGACCTGTCGGGGTGGAGCTCCTGGACGGAATCGCCGGCGGGCACGAAGGACGGTCGGTCCTGGTGGCCGTGCTGGCTCGCTCCGAGACGGGCGAGGACCCTGACCCGGTTCCCGGCACAGCCTTCCTCCACGGTTGGCTCGGGAGCGCAGGCGACGCCGTCACAGAAGTGGCCCTGGGTCCGCTGCCGGCGGATGCAGCATTCGAGTTGCTGGGTCTCGAACCCGACAGCGAAGCCGCACGCGCCGCTGTGGAGGAGACGGGCCTCGTCGCTGCCCGGGTCGTGGCCTTGAGTCGCCAGCTCGACGAGGCCGGCCACCTCCGGGGAGCAAGAGCCGACGACATCAGGCGCGCCGTGGCCCGCACGTCGCCCTACCGCGGCCTGGCGGTGTTCCGTGCCGAGGACCGGGACCTGTTCCACGGCAGGAGCACGCTTCGGAACCTGGCCCTCGAACGTCTGGCCCGGTCCCCGGTCCTCGTCGTGGTCGGGGCGTCCGGCAGCGGGAAGTCGT
>JAGQSN010000417.1 GCA_020439555.1 Acidimicrobiales bacterium
TGCCGGCCCCGTTGGCGCCGATCAGCCCGACGATCTCTCCGGCCGCCGCCTCGATCGACACGTCGTTCACTGCCCGGTTCGCACCGAAGGTCACCGACACGCCCTCGACCCGCAGGGCTGGTCGCCCGTCGGGGAACACGTCGTGAACCTTGGTGATCGTGGCCGGTGGAGCGACCGCGTCGCCGTGTCCGTCGTTGCCGGTAGTGGTGACCGCCGCGGGGTCGTCGGCCGAAGCGGCACCTTGATCGACGGCGGCGCTTCCGGGAAGCCGACCGGCGATCCAGCGGAACATCGCGTCGCGTGCCGCGTAGAGGATCTGGACCAGGCCACCCGGGAAGTACATGAGCAGGATCAGCAGGCCGGCGCCGCTGGTGAGCAGTTTCACCTCGGGGGTGTCACCGAACATGGCAGGCAACCCCACCACCCACACGGCACCGAGGACCGCACCGGCGACCGAGCCGATGCCGCCGATGATCGCCAGGGCCGCCAGTTGAACCGACGTCTCGGGCGGGAAGGCGGACGAGTCGAGCCGTCCGAACAGGCCGCCGTAGAGGGCACCGGCCAGACCGGCGAGAGCGCCGCTGATGCCGAACGCGACGAGCTTCGCCCGAGCCGGCGAAACGGTCATCGCTGCCGCGGCGGACTCGTTCTCGCGGACTGCCACGAACCCGCGGCCGATGCCCCGTCGACGCAGGCGGGCCACCACCCACGCCGAGAGGGCCAGCACGGCGAGGCACAGCCAGTAGTAGTTGCGTTGAATCCCGAAGTCGATGCCGCCTTCCACCGTGCGGGGGATGCGGATGCTGGGATGGCCGTCGTCGAGAACGTCGAGCTTCAACAACCACGACTGTGTGAACACGGCGAACGCCAGCGTGGCGACGGCGAGCAGCAGTCCCGACACCCGCAAGGCGGGGGCACCGACGGCGAGCGCCACGAGCGTGACGATCACGGCGGACAGCACCACGGCCAGGCCGAACGACATCCCCGACCGCATGAACGTTGCGGTCGTGAAGGCCCCGATGCCGGCGAAGGCGAACTGGCCGAGCGAGAGCTGACCGGCCCACCCGGTGAGCACGGTCATCGACAGGGCCAGCAGGGCGAAGATCAGCATCTGCGCGTAGAGCTGCTGGCGTGACGGCGTCGTCACGACGAAGGGCAGGACGGCGCCGGCAGCGAGAGCCACCACCGCACCGATGCGTGAGATGTTGCGGGCGGCCCAGACCCGTTCGAGCGCAGCAGGCAGCGCCGCACCCTGCGGGGCGAATGACCAGCGTGCCCGCCGTTCCTGCGGTGCACGCGTCCGCACTGCCGCCGCCAGGATCACCACCAACAGGACGATCGTGAACCGCCCCGGATCCTCCGGCCACGACAGCAGGAACACTCGCTCGACGACCCCGAGCGCCACGCCTGCCGCCAGGGTGATCGGCAGCGACGTCATGCGTCCGACCAGGGCGGCGGCGAGAGCGATGACGAGGAGCTTCGCGTCGAGCGCACCGTCAGCCGAGTTGACCTGAACGCCCTGGAGTGGCCGCACCACGATTGCGGCGACACCGGAGATCATCCCGGCGAGGGTCCACACCAGCGTCGACAGGAGCTTCACGTTGATGCCCATGAGACGTGACGCCTCGGAGTTCGCGGCGGCACCGCGCACGGCCGTCCCGATCAGGGTGCGTGACAGGAACCACGCGAGTCCGCCGACCAGGACGGGCACCGTGAGGATCACGAGCAGGTGGTCACCTCGGACGGTGGCGGAACCCACCTCCCAGTTCACGGTGAACGGCACCGGGTACTGATGGAAACCCTCGACGTCCGGTAGCAGGATCCGGCACAGCAGGAGGAGCTGAGCTGCACCGACGGTGGCGATCAGCAGGATCACCCGGGGCGCGTCGAACAGACGCCGCACCACGACCGCTTCCACGACACCCGACAGCGCAGCGCTCGAAAGCACGGCCAGCAGCAGCGCAGGCAGGAACGGCCAATGCCATTCGACGACCATCAACGCGAGGAAGCTGGCCCCGAAGGCGCCGACTTCGGTGTACGCGAAGTTGACGATCCCGCTGGAGCGGTAGATCAGCACGAGACCGGCGGCGAGCATGCCGTAGGTCAGACCCATCACGGCGCCGTCGAACCAGGTCTGGAAACCCGTCGACAGGCCCAGGATCGAAGGCATCGCGGCGGCGAAGGACAGCACCGGTCAGCCCCCGTCCCGTCCGAGGAAGACGGCCCGCAGCAGGTCGTCGCGTTCGCGCAACTCTTCGGCCGGCCCGGAGAAGCGGACCTGGCCCTTCTCCATGAACACGGCCCGGTCCGCGATCGAAAGGGCGACGTTCACCGACTGCTCGACGATGACCATCG
>JAGQSN010000054.1 GCA_020439555.1 Acidimicrobiales bacterium
AGCTCCAGCCGTGGTTCCGGGTCGCGAAGGTCGGCCTCGAGCTGTTCAGCGCGGCTGGTCCCGACGCGATCGAGGCGCTGCGCGAGCTGGGGTACGACGTGTTCGTCGACCTGAAGATGCACGACATCCCGACGACCGTTGCCCGCGCCGCCCGGGTGATCGGCGGCTGGGGTGCTTCCTATCTCACGATCCACAGCATGGGCGGCGAGCAGATGCTGCGTGCCGGCAACGAGGGCTTCCTCGACGGCGCCGCGTCGGCAGGTCATCCCGCACCGACGACCCTCGCGGTGACCGTGCTGACGAGCGACGGCCCCGAGGCCGCCGCTGCCGTGCCCGACCGGGTGCGTACTGCGCTCGCAGCCGGGTGCGGGGGCGTGGTCTGCGCCGTTGCCGAAGCACCGCAGGTGCGAGAGATCGGACCGGACCTGTTCGTCCTGACTCCCGGGATCAGGCCGGTAGGTGTTCGTGCCGACGACCAGGCCCGGCCGGCCACGCCTCAGCAGGCGTTGGATGCCGGCTCGAACCTGATGGTGATCGGCCGGGCCGTCACCGCAGCACCGAACCCGGCCGAAGCCGCCGCGGCACTCGCCGCATCCATCACCCTCTGAACGAGGGCCAACCGATCTCCCGGCCGATCGGCCACTCTCCTGGAGAACCGCGGAACACCTGTTCGCCAAGTCGTGCGTGCTTCCGTCGACGCGACCGTCCACAGGGTTACGATCGGGCACATGGCACAGCCCCCAGCCCTCACACCGGAACAACGAGCAGCTGCCCTCGAGAAGGCGGCGGCGGCTCGACGCGCACGAGCTGAACTGAAGGAACGTCTCAAGCTCGGTTCGATCACTCTCGCCGAGGTCCTGGAGCAGGGTCAGGAGGACGAACTCGTCGGCAAGACCAAGGTGTTGGCCGTGCTCGAGTCCCTGCCCGGCGTCGGCAAGGTGAAGGCGCGGCGCACCATGGAGGAGATCGGCATCGCCGAGACACGGCGAGTCCGTGGCCTCGGCGTGCAGCAGCGCAAAGACCTCCTCGCAGCCTTCTCCTGAAGTGCTCGTTACCCTGTCGGGTCTACCGGGCTCGGGAACGAGCACGGTGGCTCGACTAGTCGCGGCGCGCCTCGGGCTGGAGCACGTCGACGGTGGCACGATCTTTCGTTCCCTCGCGGTCGAGCGGGGCATGAGCCTCGCGGACTTCGCCTCGCTGGCCGAGTCCGATCCGACGATCGACCTCGAACTGGACGAGCGGCTCGCGCGTCGAGCGTTGGAGGGCGACGTCGTCCTCGAGTCGAGGCTCGCAGGTTGGTTGGCGTCGAGAGCGGAAGCCGTGGGGACGTTGGTCTGGATCGGTTGCGACGAGGTGGAGAGGGCACGCCGGGTAGGTGGCAGGGATGGACATGACCACGCCGCCGCGCTCGAGGCGAACCGTCTCCGCGAGGCTTCGGAACGACGTCGATACCTGAAGTACTACGACATCGATCTGACGGACATGTCGGTCTACGGCCTGGTGGCGGACTCGACGTCGCGCAGCGCCGAGGAGATCACGTCTGACGTGGTGGCGGCTGCCACCTCCTGAGCCGGCGGCCGGGCTGTCAGCCCTTGGTCCGGCATTCCTCGAGCTTGTCGTCGAGCGCGTTCGTCGAGTCCTGACCTTGGAAGGACTCGATCGCAGCGTCGTGAACGACCTTCTCGGTGAGCACACCGTCGACGCACTTCCTCGCCTCGGGCGGTGCTCCGGCCACGACCGACGCGACGAGTGCCTCACGCACGCTCCCGGTGCAGTCGTCCATGACGTCGTACAGCTTCTCGGCCGTGGCCTTGTCGAGACCCAACCCCTTGAAGGGACCCTGGGCACCGATGAGATCCGCCGTGATACCTGCATGGGTCCAGCGATCCACGCCGATCTCGTCGACGACGCCCTTGCTGATGCAGTTCGCCGTCGTCTCCGGGAACCCGCTTCCGAGTGTCCCCTTGATCGCTTCGACGTAGGCGCTCTTGTCGTTCTTCGACGGCTTTTCGGCGTGGGTCGTCGACGACGGCGCTTCGGTCGTGCTCTGCGGGGACGCCGTGGTCGCAGTGACCTTCGTGGTGGTCGTCGTGTCGGATGCGTCGCTGCCGTCCGAGGAGCACGAAGCGATCCCGCAGACGCCCAGCGCAATGGTCAACGCCGCGGCAGCGAGACGTCGGGTGGGAAGGTTGCGATGAATCTGCACGGAGCTCCTCGGGCCTGATCCGGTCGGATCGCTGGTCAGGGTCAGCAGAGATACTGGTCGGTCGGTGAGGCGAGTTCGTAACCGTCGTCGTGTGACGACTCCGTCGGGCCGAGTCGTGTCCGAGGTCGCGGGGTTGGTAACCTGGCACGTCCCCTGAACGAGAATCGGAACGGACGTCCATGACCTGGCAGCACGACACGATGATGAACCCGCCGATCGAGGAGCTCCTCGATCGTGCGCAGTCGAAGTTCCGGCTGGTCACGTTGGGTTCGACCCGGGCACGTGAGATCAACGCCTACTTCGGTCAGCTCGACGACGGACTGGGTCAGCTCGTTCCGCCGCAGGTCACGTCAACCGCCCGCAAGCCGTTGTCGATCGCTTTCGAGGAGATCGCTGCGGACAAGATCGAAGGCGTCGACATCGACCCGGAGGCGAAGGCCGCCGAGGCGCAGGCCGAGGCCGACGCTCTGGCCGCCGCAGCAGCCGAGGCCGACGACGAATAGCCGGAACGGGCGACCGAATATGTCAGGGGGCGCTCGCGTCGTCCTCGGGGTGACGGGAGGCATCGCCGCCTACAAGGCGGTCGAGGTTTGCAGGCGGTTGGTGGACGCCGGCTGCCACGTGAGCCCGATCATGACAGCCGGCGCGGGCCGGTTCATCGGTGAGACCACCCTGAGCGCGCTCGCGTCCGAACCGGTCCGGACGAGCCTGTGGGACGAGGACTCGCCGATCCCGCACACGAAGCTGGGCCAGGGTGCCGACGTGGTGGTCGTCTGCCCCGCCACCGCCCGACTGCTGGCGGACTACGCGTCCGGTCGTTCGGCGGATCTGTTGACCGCCACGTTGCTGGCGACCCGTGCACCAGTGGTGGTGTGTCCCGCGATGCACACCGAGATGTGGGAACACCCGGCCGTGCAGGACAACCTGTCGACCCTGCGTCGCCGTGGGGTCACGATCGTCGAACCGGAATCCGGCCGGCTCGCCGGCGGAGACGTCGGCCACGGTCGACTCGCAGAGCCTCAGCGGATCGTCGACGCAGTCCTGGCGAAGCTGACCCCCAACGACCTTGACGGTCTGCGCATCGTCGTGTCGGCCGGCGGCACGAGGGAGCCGATCGACCCGGTGCGCTTCATCGGCAACCGTTCCTCGGGCAAACAGGGCCACGCGATCGCGGCCGCCGCCGTGCGCCGTGGTGCCGAGGTCGTGCTGGTCACGACCCAGGCAGCATCTGCTCCATCAGGACCCGATGTGCGGGCGGTGGAGACCGCCGCTCAGATGCGTGATGCGGTGGTTGATGCCGCAGCGGAGGCGGATGTGGTGGTGATGGCGGCGGCGGTAGCGGATTTCACCGTGGCCGAGGTGGCGGACTCGAAGATCAAGAAGGCCGGTGGCGTACCTGTCCTGCGCCTGGAACCGACCGTCGACATCCTCGCCGAACTCGGTTCGCGGAAGCGTCCCGGGCAGACGCTGGTCGGATTCGCGGCCGAGACCGACGACGTGGCCTCGAACGCCCGCTCGAAACTCGAGGCGAAGAACGCTGATCTCGTGGTGGCCAATGACGTGTCGGCGGCGGGTGTCGGCTTCGAGCACGACACGAACGCCGTCGTGATACACAGTGCCGGCGACGCGCTCGAGGTCGGGTTCTCCACGAAAGCCCAGATAGCGGACCGCATCCTCGACGCTGTCGTCGCCCACCGCCTAAGGTCGCCCGGTTCCTCGAACCGGTGACGGCGGACACGCCTCAAATGTTCGTAACACTTCGCATACCTCAAGGAGCACAGCTGTGACCCGTTGGACCTTCACCTCGGAGTCGGTGACCGAGGGCCATCCCGACAAGATGGCCGACCAGATCTCCGACGCCGTTCTCGACGCCATCCTCGACCAGGACCCGATGGCCCGGGTGGCGTGCGAGACGCTCATCACCACCGGCCTGGTGGTCGTGGCGGGTGAGATCACCACCAGCGCGTATGTCGAGTTCCCGAAGGTGGTCCGCGAGACGATCAACGGCATTGGTTTCGACAACGGCAACACCGGCTTCGACGGCAACACCTGCGGCGTGATCACCTCGATCGACCCGCAGAGCCCCGACATCGCCCAGGGCGTCGACACCGCGCTGGAGACCCGCACCGGCTCTGCCGGCGAAGACGACCTCAACAAGCAGGGCGCCGGCGAC
>JAGQSN010000418.1 GCA_020439555.1 Acidimicrobiales bacterium
TACGACCTGATCTGGAAGCGGACCGTCGCGTCGCAGATGGTGGACGCCCGCGGCCAGTCGGTTTCGGTGCGCATCGGTGCGACCGCCTCGGACGGGCGCGACACCGAGTTCGCGGCGAGCGGACGGTCGATCACCTTCCCGGGCTATCTGCGTGCCTACGTGGAGGGCGCGGACGATCCCGATGCTGCGCTCGACGACCGGGAGACGTTGCTGCCGGTTCTGACCGTCGGCCAGTCGTTGCCGAACCCGGACCTGGAGGCGAAAGGCCACTCGACGTCGCCGCCGGCCCGTTACACCGAGGCGTCGCTGGTGAAGCGGCTGGAGGAGCTGGGCATCGGTCGCCCGTCGACGTACGCGTCGATCATGAGCGTCATCCAGGACCGCGGTTACGTCTGGAAGAAGGGCACCGCCCTCGTGCCGACGTGGACGGCGTTCGCCGTGGTTCAAC
The DNA here is from genome assembly GCA_020439555.1 of Acidimicrobiales bacterium. Lineage (GTDB taxonomy): Bacteria > Actinomycetota > Acidimicrobiia > Acidimicrobiales > Iamiaceae > Aquihabitans. Next base: position 449 of record JAGQSN010000418.1, read on the forward strand.
TCCTGGAGGAGCACTTCGGCGAACTCGTCGACTACGAGTTCACGGCCCGCATGGAGGATGAGCTCGACGGCATCGCCCACGGGACCGTGCAACGCGAGCCGTGGTTGAACCGTTTCTGGTTCGGTGACCCTGCTGGTGAGCAGACGGCCGAGCTGGCCGACGTGAACCCCGGTTCGCCCGGCCTGAAGGCGTTGGTCGACCGGGGCAAGGACGTGATCGACCCGGCCGAGATCAACGTGGTGCGCCGCCTGATCACGCCCGACGGCGAGGAGATAGTCGTCAAGCCCGGCAAGTTCGGGCCGTACATGAAGCGTGGCGACGAGACGGCGTCGATCCCCGACGACCTCGCCCCCGACGAGCTGACCGTCGAGAAGGCGATCGAACTGCTCGAGGCGCCGAGTGGCGACCGCGAGGTCGGCGTCGACCCCGCCACCGGTAAGACGATCTACGCGAAGTCCGGCCGTTTCGGCCCGTACGTGCAACTCGGCGAGATGCCCGAGGGCAAGGTGAAGGCGGCGGACAAGCCGCGCACGGCTTCGCTGTTCAAGACGATGACGTTGGAGCGTCTGACGTTGGAGGACGCGCTCCAGCTCCTGTCGTTGCCCAGGACCGTCGGCGTGGACCCGTCCGACGGCGGGACGATCGTCGCGACGAACGGCCGTTACGGGCCGTACCTGAAGAAGGACTTCGTCGACGAGAACGGCACCGCCAAGTCCGACACCCGTTCGATCGACACCGAGGAGCAGATCCTGTCGATCACTCTCGACGAGGCGTTGAAGGTGTTCGCCGAGCCGAAGCGACGCCGTGGCCAGTCCTCGGCGGGTCCGCTGCGGGAACTCGGGATCGACCCGGTGTCTGAGAAGCCGATGGTCGTCAAGGACGGCCGGTTCGGTCCGTACGTGACCGACGGCGAGACGAACGCGTCGCTGCGCAAGGACGACACGGTCGAGGGGATCACCGACGAGCGTGCGTCGGAGTTGCTCCAGATGCGCCGCGAGGCAGCGCCCCGCAAGAAGAAGGCAACGAAGAAGAAGGCCGCGGCGAAGAAGAAGTCGACCGCCAAGAAGGCAACGGCCAAGAAGTCCGCCGCGAAGAAGACCGCCGCCAAGAAGGCAACGGCGAAGAA
>JAGQSN010000055.1 GCA_020439555.1 Acidimicrobiales bacterium
CGGTGAAGGCCAGGCCGTGGGTGTCCGAGGCGTGCCAGCCCATCTTGCGGTACGACGGCTGGACCTCGAAGCCCGGCGCACCAGCGGGCACGATGATCGTGCTGATCTCCGGTTTGCCGGTGCTGCCGGGGGCGTCGGTACGGGCGGTGACGGTCACGAGGCTGGTGATGTCGGTACCCGAGTTCGTGATGAACGCCTTCTCCCCGTTGAGCACCCACTCCCCCGCGTCGAGCGTCGCCCGGGTACGGGTCCCGCCCGCGTCGCTTCCGGCTTCGGGTTCGGTGAGGCCGAAGCCGCCGAGTGCCCGGCCGGCGCAAAGGTCCGGCAGCCACTGTTGACGCTGTTCCTCGGTGCCGAACTGGAAGATCGGGTTGGCCCCCAGGCCGACACCCGCCTCCAGCGTGATGGCTATCGACTGGTCGACGCGGGCCAGTTCCTCGATCGCGACGCAGAGCGTGATGAAGTCCGAGCCCGAGCCGCCGTAGGCCTCGGGGAACGGCAGGCCGAACAGGCCGAGTTCGCCCATCTGGAGCACGACGTCGGTCGGGAAGGTGTGATCCCGGTCCCATTCCTCGGCGTGCGGAGCGATCGCGGTCTCGGCGAAGTCGCGGACCACCTTGCGGAACTGTTCGGTCTCTTCTGGCAGGTCGAAGTCCATCGCCCGTCACGTTACGGCGCGACGCCCGGTCCCTGGACCGGCGGATGGGGACCTCGGCCGGGTCGGTACGCTTCGGGCATGTCCGTGACCGTCGGTGAGCCGCTCGCGGTCGTGGGTGACCGACTGCTGACCGACCTCGTCGAGGTGACATCGGACCTGCGGGTCCTCGACGGTCGCGGGTTCTGGGCCGTGGTCCTCCCCTTCGACGGCGATCCGGTGTGCGCCCGTTTCGCGAACGTTCGCCCGGCCCGGCCGTGGCGGGGTCGCCCGTGGGTCGGGGTCGACCCTGATGCGTGGACGTCCTCGCTCGACCGTCAGGCTTTCTGCACCGGGGTGGAGACGGTCCGCGAGGCGATCGCCCGCGGCGACGTGTACCAGGTGAACCTGACACGGGTGCTTCGCGCACCTCTGCCGGACGGGGCCGACGTCGCAGCCCTCGGAGCGGCATTGGCGGAGGGGAACCCGGCACCGTTCTCGGCCGTCGTCCGCCTCCCTGACCACGGGATCCACGTGGCGTCGGCTTCACCCGAGAGGTTCCTGGAACGCGACGGGGACCGGGTGTGGAGTTCACCGATCAAGGGCACGGCCGCCACGCCCGACGGCTTCCTCGGCAAGGACCGGGCCGAGAACGTGATGATCGTGGACCTCGTCCGCAACGATCTCGGCCGGGTATGCGAATGGGGCTCCGTCTCGGTGCCGTCACTGTTGGAGGTCGAACGGCATCCCGGCCTCGCGCACCTCGTGTCGACGGTCGAAGGACGGCTGCGTCCGGGACATGGTTGGCGTGAGGTGATCGACGCGACCTTTCCTCCGGGTTCTGTCACAGGTGCACCGAAGATCGCCGCCCTCGGGATCATCGACGAACTGGAGACGGCGCCTCGGGGCGTCTACTGCGGTGGGGTCGGCTGGGTCGACGCGGATCGGCGACGGGGTGCTCTGAACGTCGCGATCCGCACGTTCTGGTTCGAGGACGGGGAGATCCGCTTCGGAACCGGAGGCGGGATCACCTGGGGGTCCGACCCGACCGGCGAGTGGGAGGAAACCGAATTGAAGGCTCGGAGGCTCCTGCGGGTAGCGGCGGGAGACCTGGTGGCCAGCAGATGAGCACCGACGTCCGTAGGCACTGGGTCTCCTACGACGGCAGGGTCCTCGCTCCCGACGAGCCGACCGTTTCGGGCACCGACGCGGCCCTGATGTTGGGCCAGGGCATCTTCGAGACGATGCGGGTCGTCCACGGCGAGCCCTTCGCCATGACTCGTCACCTCCGCCGTCTCCGCTCTTCGGCAGCGATCGCCGAGGTCGAAGTGCCGTGGAACGACACCGAGTTGCGGGCAGCAGCCGCCGGTTTCCTCCGGAACACGCCTCCCCCGGCGGACGGCTGGTTCGGTCGCCTGCGCATGCACGTCTCCTCCGGTGCGCCCTCGCCGCTGATGTTGCTGTCGCACGTGCCCGAGTGGGGGCCGACCGCTTCGGTGGTGACGGTGGATCGGCCCATCGACGCCGCCGACCCGCTCCGGGCAGCGAAGGTCTCGAACCGCCTGGCCGAGACGCTCGCCATGGCCGAGGCGAAGCGCCGTGGAGCCGACGAGGCGTTGCGCTTCGACCGTTCCGGTCGCCTGTCGGAGGGCGGCGGCAGCAACGTGTTCCTGGTCGTCGACGGCGTCCTCGTCACCCCGGCGCTGTCGACCGGCTGTCTGCCCGGCGTGGCCCGGGGTCTCGTCGTCGAGTTGGTCGACGTGGAGGAACGCGACGACCTGACTGCAGCGGACCTGGCCAGAGCGAGCGAGGTGTTCCTCACGTCCTCCACCCGGGGAGTGCACCCCGTCGATTCGGTCGACGGCCGATGCTTGGACACACCCGGTCCGGTCACGGCCGAGGCCGCGCGTGCCTACTCGGTGCTGCGGGATTCGACGGTCGATCCCTGACCGCTCAGCGAGCGGCTTCGGCCAGGGCCTCGCGGAACTGGTTCGACCTCGTCTCCCAGTTCCCTACCGCCGGTGGCGTCGGTGCGGCCGGGGACAACAACACGGCACCGCCTTCGCCGACGTTCTGCACCGCGACGGTCGTGGCCTCGGAGACCTCGTCGACCTTGGTGATGGCGGGGATACCGCAGCGTGCGGCCAGGGCCGGCCCGTTATCGGGGAGTACGACCGCACTGAGCAGACCCTCTGGCCAGCGTGCTGCCTCCTCGGCCAGAGGCGACGGGTCGACGGAACGGTCGACCCCACCGAGCAGAACGACCGTCGGACGATCCAGGCCCCGCAGCCAGGCCAACGCGGCGGCGGTGGCCGACGGGTTCGACGCCAAGGCGTCGTCGACGCAGAGCAGACCTTCCGGGCCGGGACAGGGGTCGAGTCGCCCCGGCATGGCGTGGCGTGCAGCGGCGACGATCTCGACGTCGACCAACTCGGCCCCGCCCAGCGCTGCCAGCACCGCGCCGGCCAATGCAGCGTTCTGGAGCCTGTGCACGGGAACAGTCGGATCCGCTTCGGGCGGGGTGACGACGGTCGGTTCGATCCCCAGGGCCTCCAGCGCCGACGCTGCGCGCCCGCCCTCGGCCGGGATGAACACCCGTGGGGCGGTCCCGGCCTCGTTCCGGACGATCCGCAGCTTGTCGGCGACGTAGCGGCCCACCCCTCCGTGCCAGGTGAGATGGTCCTCCGACAGGTACGTGAGCACGGCCACGTCGGGCACGTGATGCAGGTCCGCCGCCTGATAGCTCGACACCTCTAGGATCACGAGCGACGCCTCGTGGTTCCAGCCGTCACAGAACACCGGCACGCCGAGGTTGCCGGCGACCCCCACGTCGAAACCGCCACGCTCGGCGAGGGTCCCGAGCAGCGCCGTCACGGTGGACTTGCCCTTCGTTCCGCTGATCATCACGACGGTTCGCCCCTCCCCGTGGGTCCCCATCCACAGGTCCACGGGCGTGGTCATCTCGGCGCCGCGGGCGAGCGCATCGGTCAGCGGTTGCTGATAGCGGGGGAATCCGGGCGACCTGACGAAGACGTCCGCCCAGGCACCGGCTTCGGCGAGCGTCAACACGGGGAGGTCGGTCGCCTCGGCAGCGGGACCGTCGTCGACGACGGCGATGTCGTCCGGGCCGGACGCCGCAACGGCGGGCGCGGCAGCGAGCACGTCGGCACCGAGGCCGAGCAGGGCGACCTTCCGTCCGGCGAGGTCCTCCAGCCTCACGCCACTCCCCCGACGGACGTGAGCGCGGAGGAGAGCGCGGCTATGCGGTCCCGGTACTCGGCCGGCAGGTCGTCCAACGATCCCGGCACCAGGAACGAAGCCGGTTCGACCCCCTCTGCCGCGAGCATCGCTCGTGCCTCGTCGGCGACCGCTGCCGGAACCGCCTGGTCCCTCCACGCTTCGCGTTCGGAGAGCAGGACCACCGCAGCCGCCGTCTCGAGCCTTTCACCGACGCAGTCGAACGGCTTCTCGCTCGACCAGAGTCCCCTGACGGGGTCGATGTGGTCGGACTCGTCGAGCAGCGGACGCCCGAACAGGGCGGCGATCTCGTCCGGGTCCGATGCGGGGGCGAGCATCAGAGCGGTGAACAGGCACTTCGCGCATTCCCCGCACGGCCGTTGCTCGCGACTCGAAGTGTTCTCGTTCCAGACGGTGAACACCCTGTTGCAGGAGACGATGTCACCGGCGAGACCGCGGTCGACGACACCTGCACCGATCGCCAGTTCGGTCAGTGGTCGCAGGAGCGAGAAGTACCGCACCCCGCTGGGGGCGAAAACGGCACGCAGCAGACCCTCTGCCTCGGTCGACTTGGAGAACTGGTGATTGACGGGGACGCCGTCGGCGGTCGTCACGGTGGGTTCGTCGGCCGACCGTTCGATCCCCATGATCACGTCACGAAGACCCAGCGACAGGGCGGCCACGACCGAGATCGCGGACGTGATCGCGGTCACCGGTACATGCCCGTTCGGTGCGCCACTTTCGTTCAACTCTCGAAGCTTGGGGTCGAGCGTCCGGGTTGCTCCCACGAGCTCACGGCCCAGCGCCTCGGCGAGGTGCCGCTGCGCGCCGACGGGGTTGACGGCGAATAGGCGCCCGTCGGGAACGAGGGCGGCCACCAGGGCCGAATCCTTGCCACCGCCGACCGGGATCAACGCGCCGACCTGCTCGGTGTCGTCGACCGAATCCTCGATCTCGTCGGTGACGTCACCGATCGGCTCTGCGGCCTCGATGTCGACCGGGAGCGGCACCGTGATGCCGTTGCGGTACGCCATCTCACGCAGTCCGTCGTCGTAGAGGCGGGAAAGGAGCGTCCACTCCGGGTGCGACAGCGGTGGCGTCAGCAGCTTCGTCGGTGCGGCGAGCTTGTAGTACGAGACGCCCGCCACCAGGTGGAGCACGTGGATCGCCCGCCGTGTGGCCGTGGTGTCCGGGATCTCGAACGGGAACTCGACCACTTCGACGAGATCGAGGTCGTCCCCGAGGCGATAACGCAACGTGATCCGACCGCCATCGACGGTGGTCGACTCGAACCGGAAAGGACCTTCGATGCGCGACGGTTGCGCAGCGCGCTCAGCGGTGTCTCCCCCCGGTCGATCCACGGATGCCACTCTACCGACGGGTGCCACTTCGACCCGCGCCCGGGTGACGCCTGTCGCCACGGGCGCCCGTCCGAGGCGACGATCTCGGCTCGGGTGTTCCGTCGAGAACAATGGTCCCATGTCACGCCGTCCTGCCGGCTTCTGGATCCTGCTGAGCGTCCTGGGACTCCTGGCTGCGTCGTGCAGCGGTGGTGGCGGCGATCCCTCTGCGACCGAGGCCTCCTCCACCACCTCCTCACATGACTCCTCGGCCGGTGGCCCGACCACGACGACGCCTGACACCGGCAACTCCCCGAACGTGACCGTGACCGACCGGATCCGCATCGAGGTGTTGTCGAGCCAGCCGGATCGCGTGACGGGCGACGAGGCGAGGATCCGAGTCACCCCGAAGTCGGGCGGCGATGTCGAGGACCTGCGGGTCATGGTCGACGGGCGTGACGTGACCGCTTCGCTGACCCCTGGCACGGACGGGAACGCCGGCTCCATCGAAGGAGTGGTCAGCGGTCTGCACGAGGGCACGAACTCCGTGACGGCGTCGTCGGGTACGGACCGTTCAACGCTCAGGCTCCGCGCGTGGCCGCGCCAGGGACCGATGATCTCGGGCCCACAGACACCGCTGTTCGCGTGCGCGACCGAGGAGTTCGGGCTCGGACCGGGAGCCGCCGGCACCTGCGCCGCACCCTCGAAGGTCTCCTGGAAGGCCGTCACGGCCGATTCGAGGATCGTCGACGTCGCGGACCCGACCGCTCCTGAACCTCCGGGAACGGTCGACGCGAAGGTCGACGGCGCGAACGTGCCGGCGATGGTGCGGGTCGAGCGAGGCGTCCTGAACCGCTCGACCTACGAGTTGGCGGTCCTCGACCGGGCACCGGGACGACCCGACGCGGACCTCGACGCGGCGTGGAATCGACGATTGGTCGTCCGTTTCGACGACGGCTGCGGCGCGGGTCACGTACAGGGGGAGCCGGGATCTTCGGCCGTCGACCCTGCCCTTCTGCTCAAGGGCTACGCCGTGGTCACCGCGGGCTTCACGACTGGTGCCGTGTCCTGCAACGACGTGGTGGCCAGCGAGACAGTGATGATGCTGAAGGAACGCGTCGTCGAGTTGCTCGGCGAAGTCGATCTCACCATCGGTGACGGGACGGGATTCGGTGGCGCGATGGCACACCTGATCCTTCAGGACTACCCCACCCTTCTCGACGGCGTCACGACCCTCGACGCAGTGCCCGACACCGTGACGACGGCCAACCAGGTGGCGGACTGCCTGCTGCTGAAGCGCTACTTCGCGTCCGCCCGGGGCTCCCGTCTCGACGAACGTCGCCGGGCCGCGATCTCGGGTCACGAGACGACCGGTACCTGCGCCAGGATCGCAGAGCGGTACGGCACGATGTTCGATCCGGTCACCGGATGTGACCCGCAGGTCCCTCGCGAGAAGGTCTTCGACGCCGACCGCCGGCCCGGTGGGGTGCGCTGCACGTTCCAGGACCTGAACGCCGTCTCCTTCGGTGTCGACCATTCGACAGGCTTCGCCCACCGCCCGGTTGACAACACCGGCCTCCAGTACGGCCTCGATGCGCTGAACCACGGAACGATCAGCGTGGACGAGTTCCTCGACCTGAACGAGCACATCGGTGGGCTCGACCTCGACGGACAACCCAAGCCCGAGCGATCGGCCGTGGACCCGAACGCGCTGCAGACGATGTACGAGAACGGCCGGATCGCCGAGGGAGTCGGGGACATGCGGAAGGTCCCCCTCATCGACATCGTCTCGTCACCGGAGTCGGACCGGATCGGCGACCTTCACCAGGCCCTGGCGATGCGCGATCGCCTCACCCGCGGCGGCTCACCGGAGGTGGCACCCGGCCATCAGATCTGGCTCCTACCGAAGGCTGCTCCCGGCGCGGATCGCCGGGCGGCATCGAACCGCGCGATCGGCCTGATCGACACCTGGCTCACCGCCATGCGAGCCGACGGTTCCGATCCTCAATCGCTTCTCACCGAACGCCCGGACGCCGCCGTCAGTCAATGCGGCTCGGCCGGAGCCGATCGCGGTGCGGCCGTTTTCGACGACCCTGCCGGAAAGTGTCTCGGCATGAACAGGCCGCTCGGCGACGCGAGGATCGTCGCCGGTGGTCCGCTGACCGGAGACGTCGTGAAGTGTCAGCTCACCGTCCTCGATTCGGACGACTACCAGGTCTCGTTCTCCTCGTCGCAGTGGGAACGCCTCACCAGGATCTTCCCCGACGGCGTGTGCGACTGGACGAGTGCCGGAGCCGGTCAGACCCTGCCGACGATGCCCGACCGCTCGTTCGCCGATGTCGAGGTCCCTGCCGACCTCGCGTGACACCCCGGCCAGCGACGAGGTTCTGCCCGATCAGCCACGGTCGCGCAGGTGGACGACGTCGCCGACCGCCAGGGTTCTGCGCTCCCCTTCGACCGTCTCCACCACGAGGTGTCCCTCCGCGGTCACGTCCACCGCCGTGCCGACCACGTCGTCGGCACCGAGATCAACACGCACCTCCCTACCGAGGGTCGCGGAGCGTTCCCGCCAACGGTCCAGGAGGCGCGCCGGACCGCCCTCGGTGCGCAGGTCGCCATCGAACGCGTCGAGGTGACGGAGCATCGAGACCAGCAGGTCGGCCCGGTCCGGCGGCGGCGCCGGTGCGGTGATCTCGTCGAGAGCGACCGCGATGTCGACCAACTCCTCCGGGGCGCGTCCCGCCCAGTCGACGTTGATCCCGATACCCACCGCGACGACGGAACGGTCGCCGGGACCGGGTTGGCGCCAGCCGTCCGCCACTCCGCTCCCGGCCGGCCAATCGGCTTCGGCCAGTATCCCGGCGAGCTTTCGATCCGGGCCCCGTCCGTCGGCGGGCCAGATCAGATCGTTGGGCCACTTCAGACCGGGCGCGAACCCGGTCAGGTCCTCGATCGCGGCCACTGCTGCCAGGCCGAGCGCCGCCGTGGTCAGTCCGGTCACCTCAGCCGGAGGACGCAGCAGGACCGTCGCCATCAGGGAAGCGCCCGGCGGGGCTTCCCAACTCCTGCCGCGGCGCCCGCGACCGGCCGTCTGGTGGTCGGCGACGACGACGGTCCCCTCGCTCCCGCCCTGGCGCGCCAGTTCCAGAACATCCGCGTTGGTCGAACCCGTTTCGGTGACCCAGCGCACATCGGCGAACCTGGTTCCGTCCAGGGCTGCTCGTGCCCTGGACTCGTTGTCGGCCGCGATCGATCCTGTCTCGTCCACGTGTCGAAGTGAACCGGTCGCCACGTCGGTTCGCAAGCCCCGGAACGAGGGAGTTTTCCGCCACAACCCGTCCAGCCTCTAGACATTGAGGCGATGCTCTCGAAGATCCTGATCGCAAACCGGGGCGAGATCGCCGTCCGGGTCATCCGTGCCTGCCAGGAGCTGGGAATCGCCAGCGTCGCCGTCTACTCGGAACTGGACCGCGACTCGCTCCACGTCCGACTGGCGGACGAGGCCTACGCCCTGGGGGGCCAGACGGCGGCAGAGAGCTATCTCAACACCGAGAAGATCCTCGAGATCATCGAACGGTCCGGGGCCGACGGGGTGCACCCCGGCTACGGGTTCTTCTCCGAGAACACGGACTTCGCCCGGGCGATCACCGAGCGCGGAGTGACGTTCATCGGTCCCCCGCCCGAGGCGATCGAGGTGATGGGCGACAAGGTGTCGAGCCGCATCGCAGCCGAGAAGGCGGGTGTTTCCGGTGTGCCCGGCACGACGGAGTTCCTGACCTCCGGCGACGAGGTCGTCGCCTTCGGCGAGCAGCACGGCTGGCCCGTCGCGATCAAGGCCGCCTACGGCGGTGGCGGACGAGGCATGCGGGTCGTGGAGAACGCCGCCGACGCCCACTCGGCCCTCGCGTCGGCCCAGTCCGAGGCGCTCAAGGGGTTCGGCCGCGACGAGTGCTACGTCGAGCGGTACCTGACCAAGCCACGCCACGTGGAGATGCAGATCATCGGCGACCAGCACGGCAACTGCGTGTGGATCGGCGAGCGCGACTGCTCGGTACAGCGACGCCACCAGAAGCTCATCGAAGAGGCCCCGGCCCCGAACTTCCCGGCCGAGACCCGCCAGGCGATGGGCGAGGCAGCGGTCGCGGTCTCCAAGGCGTGCGGCTACTACAACGCCGGAACCGTCGAGTTCCTCTACCAGGACGGCG
>JAGQSN010000419.1 GCA_020439555.1 Acidimicrobiales bacterium
CATGAACACCGGCCACGACGGTTCGTTGACCACGGTCCACGCCAACAGCCCACGCGACACGCTGGCCCGTCTCGAGACCCTGGTGCTCATGGCCGGCTTCGACCTTCCGGTTCGAGCCATCCGTGAGCAGATGGCCTCCGCCATCGACTGCATCGTGCAGCTGACCCGTCTCCGGGACGGAAGCCGTCGCATCACCCACATCACCGAGGTGCAGGGCATGGAAGGCGACGTCATCACGACCCAGGACATCTTCCTGTTCGACTTCGGCATGGGTGTCGACGATCACGGCCGCTACCGCGGCCACCTGAAGTCGACCGGAGTTCGGCCCAAGTTCGCCGAGAAGCTGTCCGACATGGGCATCCGGCTCGGCGCCGAGGTGTTCCAGCCGGAACAGTTCGCCAAGCGTGCGGCGGGTGCGTGGTGAACCGTCGCCGCGGCCTCGTCGTCGCAGTCATCTCGACCGCCCTCGCCTTCCTGGCCATCCTCATGCTCCCCGCCGCTTCGTCGGCCGCGGGCGACGAAGCCACGCTGTCGGTCCGGCAGGTCGACGCGCGTGACCCCGACCGGGTCGGCGTCACCTTCCTCTACACCGGTGACCAGGCCGACCTGGAGAAGATGAGCCTCCGGGAGAACGGCACCGCGAAGGAGGTCGAACTCACTTCGATGAGCAAGACCGATCAGCGGATGGCAACGATCGTGGTCGTCGACACGTCGGCCTCGATGAACCGGGACGGGACGCTCACCGCAGCGACGAAGGCCGTCGACCAACTGATCGACGAGCTGCCCGTCGGGGACCCGATGGCCGTTCTCAGCTTCAACGACAGCGTGTCGGTCGAGACCGGGTTCACCACCGACACCGATCAGCTCCACTCGGCGGTAGCGAACATCGCTGCGCCCCGTGACGGCAAGCGTGCCCTCTACGAGGCCCTGCATCGGGCCGGTCTCCTGATGACCGACCAGAAGCGGCTGTGGAGCACCGTCGACACCCAGGCGAACGTGATCCTCCTGACCGACGGTCCCGACAGCGCATCCGACGGCGTCGGTCGGCGGGAGGTTGCCTCCGTGCTCCGCTCGTCCGGGGCAGCGCTGTTCACCGTGAACCTCGCCCACGACGGTGGCACCGACACCGGGATGCTCGACGATCTCGTCGACCGTGCCGGCGGCATGACAGTCGAAGCCCCCGACGCGAAGTCGGTCTCGACGGCGGTCGACCAGATCCAGCGGGCCCTCAGCAGCCAGTACGTCGCCACCTTCAAGTCGACCGCTGGCAAGGGGTCCGTCGAGATCTCCCTGACGGTCGGTTCCGAGACGCAGAAGGCGTCGTTCGTGACCGGTGCCCGTTCCGAAGGCGCGGCGACCGAGTTCGTCGCCCCGGCGAAGGGTGGGATCGGTCCGGAATGGCTCCACGGCTCGACCGGAATGGTCCTGATCGTCGTGCTGACCGCACTCGCCATCGGGGGCATGGTCTACGCCTTCGCCTCTCTGGCTACCTCGTCGGACGACGGGCTGTCCGCCGTCTTGCGCCCCTACGAGGAAGGTGGCGGCGTCACCACCGACGACGACGAGAAGGGACTCGCTCAGACGGCGATCCTCCAGCGAGCCGTCGAACTGACCGAGGACTTCGCCGACAAGCAGGGCTTCCTGGTCAAGGTCGAGTCGATGCTCGAGCGGGCGGACCTACCGCTTCGGGCGGCCGAGGCGTTGTTCTTCTACGCCGCGGCGCTCGTGGTCGTCGGCCTGGCCTCGATGTTCCTCCTCGGGTTCGTCCCCGGTCTGCTGGCGCTTCTCGTGCTTGCCCTGCTCCCGCCGGCGGCACTCGCGTTCCTCGCCGGTAGGCGTGGGAAGAAGTTCGTCTCCCAGCTTCCCGACACGCTGCACCTGCTGTCGGGCTCCCTCCGGGCCGGCTACTCGCTGATGCAAGGCGTCGAGGCGGTCTCCCAGGAGGTCGACGAACCGATGGCGAAGGAACTGCGGCGGGTCATCACCGAAGCCCGGCTCGGTCGAGACGTCGAGGACTCCCTCGACGGCGTGGCCGAGCGCATGCAAAGCGCCGACTTCGCCTGGGCGGTCATGGCGATCCGCATCCAACGAGAGGTCGGCGGCAACCTCGCCGAACTGCTCAACACAGTGGCCGACACGATGGTCCAGCGGGAACGCCTCCGCCGTGAGGTCGCCGCTCTGACCGCAGAGGGAAAGATCTCGGCGATCATCCTCGGGGCCATGCCCGTCGGCCTCGGGATCCTGATGTGGCTGATCAACCCCGGCTACATGAAGCCCCTCGGCACCACCGGCCTCGGCCAGGGGATGTTGGGTCTCGCAATCGTGTCCGCGCTGATCGGCTTCGTCTGGATGAAGAAGACGATCACCGTCGAAATGTGAGGAACTGATGCTCGTACTCGCCATCGCCCTCCTGGCCGCGGCCATCGCGGTCGGGGTCTGGACCGTCGCCGCCACAGCGGACGAGAAGGCGGTCGTCCGTGCATCGTTGCGTCAGCTCGACGGCTACGAGGTCACCAACGTCCGCGACGGAGAGCTGCTCAAGCCGGTCCGGGAACGTACCGTGCAGCCGCTCCAGGAACGGCTCGTCGAGATCGGCAAGCGGTTCACGCCCGACGGCTACACGGAGAAGCTCCGCCGCAAGATGACCTCGGCGGGCATCTACTCCAACGACGCGGTCGACCGATTCATCGCAACCAGGGTCGTCTGCATCGCTCTCGTCCCGGTGATCCTGGTGGTCGTGTTCGGTGTGCTCGGCCTCAGCGGCATCACCGGCCTCGCCACCGCAGGCCTCCTCAGCTTCGCCTGCGTGCTCGGCCCCGAGGCGGTCCTCGACCGCAAGATCGGTGAGCGTCAGGAGTTGATCCAGCGTGCGCTGCCCGACGTTCTCGACCTCCTGGTCATCAGCGTCGAGGCAGGCCTCGGCTTCGAGCAGGCCCTCGACCGGACCGTGGCTGCCGTACCCGGGCCGCTCACCGAGGAGTTCGCACGAATGCTCGGTGAGGTCAGAGCAGGCGCCTCCCGCGGTGATGCCATGCGTGCCATGGACGCCCGTTGCGACGTCCCCGAGCTGCGCTCGTTCGTGCTCGCCATCCTCCAGG
>JAGQSN010000420.1 GCA_020439555.1 Acidimicrobiales bacterium
TGTCGCACCTCGCCCGGTCGAGCCCGAAGGTCAACCAGCGGTCGGGCGTTTCGGTCCGCCTGTCGGTCACGAACGCCGAGACGTTGGTCGCGAACGCTGCCCGTCGAGCGCTGCGCGCCGGCGAGACCGAGGTCGTGCCCCGGGTCTCGGACCTGGCCGCCCTGGCGGCGTCGACCTCCGGCAAGGTCGAACTGGACACCCTCGACGACGACGGCGGCGAGGTGATCGAACGCCTGGTGCTCGCCGCTGTCCTCCAGGTGTTCCGGGACCGTCTCGACATGGGAGACCTGCGCGGACTCGTCGAGGCGTTCGAGGACGGCAGGGTGATGCACACCGGCGAGGACGTCACCTCGGGCGAGGAGGTGGCGCTCACCGCCGACGTTCCGGCGTTGCGAGAGGCCGTCGTGGCCCTCGTCGGATCCGACGAGCGTCCGGGTGTCGTGGCCAGCGCGGTCGAGTTCGTCCTCGAGGGTCTGCACCTGGCGAAGCGGCTCAACAAGGACGCCGACCGCCGCGGCACCCGGGCGACCTACCGGAGTCGCTGAAGCGCCGGCTCGGCCCTCCCGCGACGGACGACGTCGGCCATCTCCCGGACCACGAGAGCGACGAAGAAGCCGGCGACGGACACCCCCGCCACGGTCGCTCCACCGGCGGTCCCGTGGTGATAGCTGAGCACCAGCCCCAGAACGACCGCGGCCGATCCGAGGACGATCGACACCAGCATCACCGCCGGGACCCGGCGTACGAACAGCAGCGCCGTCGACGGCGGGGCGACCAGGAGCGCGAACACGAGCAGCGTGCCGATGGCCTGGAAGCTGGCGACGATGCTGAGGGCCAGCAGGCTGAGCATCGTCGCCTGGGCGAGCGACGGGTGCATGCCGAGCGTGAACGCCTTGTCGCGGTTGAACGTGAGGGCCAGGAACGGCCGGTAGAGGGCGACGGTCGCGGCAACGACGATCGTGGCGGCTACCACCTGACCACGGATGTCGGCCACGCTCACGCCCAGGACGTCGCCGAAAAGCAGCGCGGTCACGTCGGTGGTGAACGAGTCGGACTTGGAGACGATCACGACACCGAGCGCGAGCATCCCGACGAACAGCAACCCGATCCCTGTGTCCTCCCGGACCCGGGCACGGTTGGAGACGACCCCGACGAGTCCGCTCATCACCAGTGCCGCCACGAGCGCGCCGACGATCGGGCTGAAACCCCACAGGACGGCGAGCGCGACGCCCGGAACGACACCGTGAGCGAGGGCGTCACCGAGAAACGCCATGCCGCGCAGCACCACCCACGTACCCACCAGGGAGGTGGCGACCACGGCCACGATCCCGCCGACGAGCGCGCGCTGCATGAACGCGGGCTCGAACGGGACCGTGAGCCAGTCAAGCCAGGGCATCGGCGATCCGTCGTGCGTTCGTGCCGACCATTCCGAGGTACGTGTCGGCCCCGGAGCCGGGCTTGCCGAGCGACTCCGAGTAGAGGGCTACGACCTTCACGCCTGCGGCGTCCGACGCGAGACGATCCGCCAGTCGAGCGGGAGACGAGGTGTCGGCGAAGATCGCCGGCACGTGCCGCTCACGGATCGTGGCGGCGAGGCGAGCCAGATCTCGGGCGCTGGCGGAGTCGGCCGTGGACATCGACGGGATGACCGCTCCGACGACGGTGAAGTCGTAGCGGTCGGCGAAGGACGCGAACGAGTCGTGGTTCGTGACCAGCAGTCGCCTGTCGGCCGGGATCGGAGCGAGGATCTTCCGGACCTCGCTGTCGAGCGCCGCAAGCTTCGCCAGGTAGTCGCCGGCTCTGTCCCGCACGGCCTTCGTGTCGAGCGACGGTTCGAGACGGATCGCGTCCACGAGGATCCCTTTCGCCGCCTGGGCCATACGAACGGGGTCCGATGCGAAGTGCGGATCGGCGCCGTTCTCGTGCTCGTGCTCGTGGCCGGGCACATGCACCCCCGGCGTGGGGTCGACCGTGGAGGTCGCTTCATGGATCGGTACGCCGTCGTCACGGGCGGCCTCGACGACGTCGGTCAGTCCCGCTTCGAGACCACCGCCGTTGACGACGACGAGGTCGGCTTCCCGCAGCTCCGCAGCCTGCCTCGCGGACGCCTGGAACTCGTGCGGCGATGCCCCGGGCGGCATGAGGACGGTTACGTCGGCGGCGTCCCCGAACATCGTGGACACCACGTCACCGAGCACGTCGGTGGTGACGACGATGGACGGTCGTCCACCGCTGCCCGACGAGCCCTCAGTGCTTCCACACGCGGTCAGGGACGCGGCGAGCACACAGACGAGAGCGACAGGGAGCGGCAGAAACCGACCGACTCGAACCCTTGACCGCACTACCGAACCTTCCGAACCAATTGAGAACGAGTCTTACTTCTATCGGCCCGGCAGCCCGCTTGCAAGATTAGGATTCATTCTCGATAGCGTCTCGGACATGCCCATCGCCCCCGACGACAGCGACGCCGAGGTGCTCGCGGGCGTCGAGGGCCTGTCCGTCGCATACGGATCCCTCCGCGCCCTCGAGGACGTTGACTTCACCGTTCCCGCCGGCTGCACCGTCGCAGTCATCGGACCCAACGGGTCGGGCAAGTCGACCCTCCTGGGCGCCCTCGCAGGCCTCGTCGCACCGACCGCTGGGAGGGTCATAGCGGATCGCGATCGGATCGCACTGGTGCTCCAGGCGACGACGGTCGACCCGACCTTGCCGATCACCGTCGTCGAGACGGTGAGGATGGCGCGGTACCGCCGGCGCGGTCTGTTCGGCCGGATCCGGGGCAGAGACGACGAGATCGTCCGGGCGGCGATGGAGCGGACCCGGGTCGCGGACCTGGCGAGCCGTCAACTCCACGAGCTCTCCGGTGGCCAGCGCCAACGTGTACTCGTCGCCCAGGGTCTGGCCCAACGGGCCGACCTGCTGCTCCTCGACGAACCTGCCACGGGCCTCGACGTGGTCTCCCAGCAGGTGATCCACGACGTGATCGACGAGGAGCGTGACGCCGGACGGTCGGTGGTGATGACCACGCACAGCCTCGACGACGCTGCTCGCTGCGATGCGGTCCTGCTGCTCGCCGGAAGGGTGGTCGCGTTCGGACCCCCCTCCGTGGTTCTGACGCCCGATCATCTCGATAGGGCGTTCGGCACCGCCCTCGTTCGGCTACCGGGGGGACACACTCTCCTCGACGACCCCCACCATCACGACGCGGTCCACCATCCAGGTCACCACCACGGACACCATCACGTCGAGGACTGAGCTCTAGTGGTGCTTCGCGGATTTGGTCTGGGTGGTCAGAGCGGCTCGGCCTCGGCGGACCTTGGTGAGGATCTCCTCGGCTGGCTTCTTCCAGATGAACGGCTTGGGGTCGTCTTTCCAGTGTTCGACCCAACTGGGACCGCCTCGCCAC
>JAGQSN010000056.1:0-349 GCA_020439555.1 Acidimicrobiales bacterium
CATGTTCGAGCTCAGCTACCACGACGACGAGGTGGCCCGCCAGGCCATCGACCGTGCGATCCAGAAGCTGCCGATCAAGGCCAAGCTCGTCACCCGTTCGGAGGGACTCTGATGGCCAAGAGCACCACCACCGCGTCCGACCTCGACACCGCCACGCTCCTCGAGCGCCTGGCCGAGGAGAAGGACCGCCTGTTCAAGCTGCGGGTCCAGAACGCCACCGGCTCCCTGGAGAACACCGCCGCGCTGCGCACCACGCGCAAGGAGATCGCCCGCTACGAGACCGAGCTGCGGGCCCGCGAGATCGAGGCCGCCGAGGCCCTCGCCACCGAGGAGACCGCCTGATGGCTGA
>JAGQSN010000056.1:422-772 GCA_020439555.1 Acidimicrobiales bacterium
CCGTGACCACCCGCAAGCCCCACCCGCGCTACCGCAAGACGATGGCCCGCACGACGCGCCTCTACGTCCACGACGAGGAGAACACCCTCAAGGTCGGGGACCGCGTCCGCGTGGCCGAGACCCGCCCGCTCTCCAAGCTGAAGCGCTGGCGGATCGTGGAGATCCTGGAGCGTGCCAAGTGATCCAGCAGGAATCGCGCCTTCGGGTCGCTGACAACAGCGGCGCCAAGGAAGTCATGTGCATCAAGGTGCTCGGCGGGTCCAAGCGCCGCTACGCCTCCATCGGCGACGTGTTCGTGGCCACGGTCAAGGACGCCATCCCCGGTGCCGGCGTGAAGAAGGGCGACGTCG
>JAGQSN010000056.1:949-3541 GCA_020439555.1 Acidimicrobiales bacterium
GCCCCGGAGGTGCTCTGACCATGAGCGGACTCAAGATCAAGAAGGGTGACCGGGTCGTCGTCCTGTCCGGCAAGGACAAGGGCAAGGAGGGCGTCGTGACCCGGGCGCTCCCCGCCGAGGGCAAGGTCGTCGTCGAGGGGGTCAACACCGCCAAGCGTCACCAGAAGTCGCGTTCGGCCACCGAGGCCGGCGGCATCCAGGACAAGGACATGCCGATCCAGGTGAGCAACGTCGCCTTGATCAGCCCCTCCGACGGCAAGCCGACCCGCGTCGGTTTCAAAGTCGTCGACGGCAAGAAGATCCGCATCTGCAAGCGGACCGGCGAGGAGATCAAGTGACCGCCACCGCCACCGTTCCACGCCTCAAGGCGAAGTACCAGGACGAGATCCGGGCCAAGCTCCAGCAGGACCTCGGCCTCGGCAACGTCATGGAGGTCCCGCGCCTCGAGAAGATCGTTGTCAACATGGGTGTCGGCGACGCCGTGGCCCAAGGATCGCTCCTCGAGCACGCAGTGTCCGACCTGACCATCATCACCGGTCAGAAGCCGCTGATCACTCGGGCGAAGAAGTCGATCGCCACGTTCAAACTCCGCGAGGGCAACGCCATCGGCGCCAAGGTCACCCTGCGGGGCGACCGGATGTGGGAGTTCCTCGATCGCCTGATTGCACTGGCGATCCCACGTATCCGTGACTTCCGCGGTCTGCCGGCCAACAGCTTCGACGGGCGCGGGAACTACACGTTCGGTGTGACCGAGCAACTGATCTTCCCGGAGATCGACTACGACAAGATCGACCGGACCCGGGGCATGGACATCACGATCGTGACCACCGCCCGTACCAACGCCGAGGGCAAGGCGCTGCTCGATGCCTTCGGTTTCCCGTTCAAGCGTGAGGGGCAGAGCTGATGGCCAAGAAGGCACTCATCAACAAGGCCAACAAGAAGCCCAAGTTCAAGGTGCGGGGCTACACCCGCTGCCAGAAGTGCGGTCGTCCGCACTCGGTGTACCGCAAGTTCAACCTGTGCCGCGTCTGCCTGCGGGACATGGTGCACGCCGGGGAGATCCCGGGTGTCACCAAGGCGAGCTGGTGAGGAGGCTGGAACATGACAATGACTGATCCGATCGCCGACATGCTGACCCGCATCCGCAACGCCAACACGGCGATGCACGACGAGGTCTCCATGCCGTCCTCCAAGCAGAAGGAAGCCCTCGCAGCCATCCTGAAGAAGGAGGGCTACATCGAGGACTTCGCGGTGTCGGCCAACCCGGGCCGCCCCGGCAGCTCCCTCACCGTGACCATGAAGTACTCACCGGAAAGGGCCCGCACGATCTCGGGCCTCCGCCGGATTTCCAAGCCCGGACTGCGGGTCTACTCGCCGGCCAAGGACGTTCCCCGCGTCCTCGGCGGGTTGGGCGTCGCCGTCGTCTCGACCAGCCAGGGACTCATGACCGACCGCGATGCGCGCAAGCGCAACGTCGGCGGCGAGGTCCTGTGCTTCGTCTGGTAGGAGCGAACCGTGTCCCGCATCGGCAAGAACCCGATCCCCGTCCCCAGCGGCGTCGACGTGACCATCGCAGATCGCCACGTCACCGTGAAGGGGCCGAAGGGAACCCTCGAGCGTGATATCCCCGGCGAGATCACCGTCCGCCAGGACGGCGAGCTGTTGCTCGTGGAACGTCCGGACGATCAGCGCGACAACCGTGCCATGCACGGCCTGGTCCGCACGCTCGTGAGCAACATGGTCGTCGGCGTGACCGACGGCTTCGTCAAGGAGCTCGAGATCATCGGCGTCGGCTACAGGGCGACGGCGAAGGGCTCCGACGCCATCGACCTCGCCCTCGGCTACAGCCACGGCATCGAGGTGAAGGCCCCCGAGGGGATCACCTTCGAGGTCCCCGCACCCAACCGCGTCGTCGTGCGTGGCTTCGACAAGGAGAAGGTCGGCCAGGTGGCCGCCGACATCCGGAAGCTACGCAAGCCCGAGCCCTACAAGGGCAAGGGTGTCCGCTACCTCGGTGAGCACGTGGCCCGCAAGGCCGGCAAGTCCGGGAAGTAGGAGAGAAGCTCGTGACCGTTTCCGCGAAGAAGAACCGCGAAGCACGGATCCGCCGGCACCGCCGGGTCCGCAAGAAGGTGAAGGGCACCGCCGAGCGCCCGCGCCTCGCCGTCTTCCGGTCCAACAAGCACATCACCGCGCAGGTCATCGACGATCGTGCCGGCCACACGTTGGCCGCTGCGTCGTCGACCGAGCCGGGCTTCGAAGGCTCCGGCGGCAACGTCGAAGCCGCCAAGAAGGTCGGAGCGCTCGTCGCCTCCCGCGCCAAGGCAGCCGGTGTCGACACCGTCGTGTTCGACCGCGGCGGCAACCTCTACCACGGCCGCATCGCGGCGCTCGCCGATGCTGCCCGCGAGGGCGGACTGGAGTTCTGATGGCCACCCAGACCAACACCGACGCGCTGCGTGAGTCCCGCGTCATCAACATCAACCGCGTGGCCAAGGTGGTCAAGGGCGGACGTCGCTTCTCCTTCACCGCCCTCGTCGTCATCGGCGACGGTGCCGGTCGCGTCGGCCTCGGCTACGGCAAGGCCAAGGA
>JAGQSN010000421.1 GCA_020439555.1 Acidimicrobiales bacterium
GCGTTGACGATGTCCTCCGCCTCGTCCAGCAGGGCCGCGATCTCCTCCCCGCGTTCGTCGAGGCCCGGGGGTTCGTCCGGAGTCGGCGGGGTGACGAGGGAGCCATGGGACCAGTTCACGTCGGCCAGTCGACGCTCGTAGGCCGGACAGTCGGGCGGACAACGCCATGGCGCCTCGGGTGCGAGGTCGAGGTCGCACTTGCGGACCGTGTCGCCGCTGCCGTACGTCCGGCTCTCGAAGAACTTGCAGTCTTGCCGCATCGGCATCGGCCCATTGTGCCCGGCGGTTCGACGGAGTTCGTGTCGCGGTCTCGACGGATGCCGACTGGACCGGACGGAGATCCGACGGGCATTCTCGGACCCGGGCCGGCACCGAAGTACCTTCGAGTGGACGTCAGGCAGCTGTGAATCACGGGGAGACATCGCCGATGGGGGAAAGCCACGATCGAGCACCGAGGATGCGTGACCTCGGCGATGCACGGCAGCCGGTGGTCGGTGTCGACCACTTCGACAAGGTCGGTGACGTCGGTGAACTTCCCTACGCCGTCGACCCGGAACCGACCGTCAGCGACCGGGACCTGAGGCCGATCCTCATCGGGATAGTGGTCCTGATAGCGATCGTGGCGATCCTCGTCGCCTTCCTGGTCTGATCGTCGCCCATCCGAACCGTCGTGACGTGACGGGGTCGGGTCCACGTCCGTCGGGTCGGGACGCGTAGCATCGACGCGGTCATCCGGTGACCCGAACCGCCTGACCACGATCATCCGATGGCCTCAGGAACCCACCGCTCTCCTCGCCCCTCCCGAGGGCAGCGACTGCAGGCGCTGGGAGTCGATCCACCGGTTCGGGTGATCGGCCCATCCACGGGCGTGGTGGAGGCGGTGAGCGCACAACCGGCCGGCACCGAGCCGCGGCCGGCAGAGCCGCTCGGAGGCTCCGGGGGCGGTCGACCTCGCTATCTGCCCGCCCTCGACGGGCTCCGGGCCGTGGCCGTGGTGGCGGTGATCGCCTACCACCTGGGAAGGCTCGGGGGTGGATTCCTGGGAGTCGACGTATTCTTCGTGCTCAGTGGATTCCTGATCACGAGGTTGCTCGTCGCCGAGCGTGAAAGCACCGGGCGCATCTCGTTGCGTTCCTTCTGGAAACGTCGCGTCAGGCGGCTTCTTCCGGCCTTGCTGACGGTGCTTCCCGTGGTGATGCTGGTCTCCAAGGCGTGGCTCCCGTCCTGGCGTCTGACCGGGATCCGTGACGATGCGCTCGCGGCCCTCTTCTACGTCGCCAACTGGCGGTTCGTCGCCTCGGGTCAGTCGTACTTCACCCAGGGCGTCGGCCCCAGCCCGTTGCGCCACACGTGGTCTCTCGGAGTCGAGGAGCAGTTCTACGTCCTCTGGCCGTTACTGGTGCTGGCCGCCGTCTTCCTCGCGCGTCGGGGGCGTCGGGCCGGAGTCGCGGTGCTCGCCGGCATCGTGACGGTGGTTTCGGCGGGCTGGATGGCGTGGTCGGCGACCGGTGGAGCCGACCTGACCCGCGTCTACTACGGGACCGACACGCGGATCTTCGCCATGGCCGCAGGAGCTCTGCTCGCGACGGTCGTCGATCGCCGGAACGACCGGTCGGAGGCGTCCGAGCCGGAGGGGCCACGCAGCGCGGCAGTCCTGTCGGGCGTCGCGTCGCTCGGCTTCATCGGGTTGCTGATCAGTTTCGTGATCGGCAGCGAGGACGAGGTCTGGTTCTACCAGGGGGGCTTCCAGGCGGTCGCGGTCGCTTCGGTGCTCGTGGTCGCGGGCCTCATGACCGAGCGGGGTCCGCTGGCCCGCTTCCTGGCAACGCGACCGATGCGTTGGATCGGACAACGCTCCTACAGCATCTACCTGTGGTCGTGGCCCGTTCAGGTCCTCGGACGGGCGCGTTTCCGATCGGTGACGGATTGGAGGTTCGACGCCGGCGTGGTGGTGGTGACGATCGTCGCGGCGTCGTTGTCGTACGCGCTCGTGGAGCGTCCGGTGCTCGCAGGACGGTGGCCGTTCCAGGTCCGACGGAGCCCGAACCCGAACCGAGGCGCCGCAGATCCGCCGACCGCACGCTGGATTCGTCCTGCGGCGACCTTCGGTGCCGTGACCCTCACGGCGGGGGTCCTGATGGGTGCGTCGGCGGGGGCGCCGCCTGCGCCGGACTACCTGTCCGTGAGGGACCGCGACGTTGTCGAGGAGGCGCTCTCGAGCGGAGGTTTCGCCACCGACACCGGACCCCGTCGACCGGTCACGAAGCCGACGACGCCGCGATCTTCGACCTCCACTCCCGCCGGAGACGCTCTGCCGAGGATCGATCCCGGGCCGAATCCACCGTTCGATCCCGACGCGTCGCCCGTCGTCGGGCTCCGTGACGTCACCCCGGACCAGGTTTTCGGCCGTGCGTTGCGCGTGACGCTGATGGGCGACTCCGTCGGTTGGTCTCTCGGCTGGGCACTCGGCGCGGACCTTCTCCCGCAGGTCGACCTCCAGACTCGGGCGCTCATCGGCTGCGGGCTGATCCCTTACGGTGCCGAGTGGGGCGTGGCCGGACGTTCCTTCGAGGGCTACGCCGAGCGCTGTGCCCAACAGGGTGAGGCGGAAAGGCTCGGGTTCGATGCGGGACCGGACGTGGTCGTGCTGTGGGTGGGTGCGTGGGAGGTGTTCGACCAGCGAGTCGACGGCCGGACCCTGGCCCTCGGCACCGCCGCCTACGGACGCCTGATCCAGGCCGAGGCGCAACGTCGTATAGACGAGGCCCGCGTTCGGGGGATACCGGTCCTGATCCCCGTGGTCCCGTGCTTCGGGCTCTCCGACTTTGCGATCCACAACGTTCGGCGTCGTGACCCGGACGCCATCGCGTGGGTCAACAGTCAGCTCCGAGCAGTGGTCGAGCGGAACCCCGGTTGGGCGCGTCTCATCGACCCGGAGAACATCCTGTGCGAACCGTCGGGTCAGGTGCGCTCCAGCGTCGACGGGATCGTGCTGCGCAAGGACGGGGCACACTTCGACCGGGAGTCGGCACTCTGGTTCTGGCGGACGTGGCTCGAACAGGCGATCGCCAGCGCCTTCCCTGCGCCGACGAAGCCCGGCTGATCCCCGCGGCGGAGGTCGGTACGGCACACCCGGCAGCGCCCGGTTCTTGCAGCTATGGTGCGCGGACTTTAGTGGTCGTCGGTCACACCGCCGGTCCGCCTCAGGAACAGGGGACAACCAGCCGCATGACGAGAAGTTCCAGGGACCTGCCCGGCCCGGTGCAGCAGATCCAACGGTTCCTGCCGGCGCTCGCGCTGGTGCTCGTGTCGGCGGTCTTCTTCCCCATGGGTCGAGGGGACTGGGCTCTCGGGTTCCTCGTCGGGCTGCTGACAGCTCTCATCGCGATCGGGCTTGCGTTGATCTTCCGGGCGAACCGGATCATCAACTTCGCTCAAGGCGATCTCGGCACCGTACCCACGACGGTGACGCTCGGGCTCGTGGCCGTCAGCGGCCTCCCTTGGGTGGTTGCCGTCGCGGCCGGACTCGCCGTTTCGGTTCTCCTGGGAGCGATCGTCGAGTTCTTCATCGTCCGGCGGTTCTGGCGCGCGCCGAGGCTCTTGCTCACCGTTGCGACGATCGGACTCTCCCAACTCCTGTTCGTGGTCTCGGCGCTGCTGCCGCGCTGGTGGGGCGAGACGGTCTTCCTGAAACAGCAGATACCGGATCCCTTCCAGGTCGACTGGCAGATCGGCAACCAGACCTTCCACGGTTCGGAGATCCTCGCCCTGGTTCTGGCGCCGACGCTCATGGCTGCGCTCGCCCTGATCCTCGCCCGAACCGACCTCGGCCTCGCCGTGCGCGCCACCGCGGAGCGATCCGACCGGGCGGCCCTGCTCGGAGTGCCGGTGCGTCGTCTCCAGACGGTCGTGTGGGCGACCGCCTCGCTGCTCTCCTTCGTCGGAGTGTTCCTGCAGATCTCGATCTTCGGAGGCGGCACCAGCGGAGCATCGACGAGCGTCCAGGCGCTGACCCTCGCGTTGGCGGCCTTCGTGCTCGGTCGGATGGAGGACCTGCCAGCTATCACGGTGTCGGCCGTCGCGCTGCGGATCCTCACGCAGGGCGTCACGGTTCACAACCCCATGGCACCGTCGAGGGTCTACCTCGTGGTCGGTGTGGTGATCCTCGTGGGCCTCGTGTTCCGCAAGGCCTCCGGCCGCCGGGTCGACAGCGAAGCGGCGACGTCCTGGCACGACGCCGGCGAGGTCCGTCCGGTGCCCATCGAGCTTCGGCACCTGCCGGTGGTGCGCATCGTGCGGATCGTGGGTCCGGTACTCGTCGTGGCCATCGCCGTGGCCCTACCGATCTTCTTCGGCCCCGCCGACGAACTTCGAGCTTCACTCGTCGCCATCTATGCGCTGATCGCGCTGTCGGTCCTGGTGCTCACCGGTTGGGCCGGCCAGGTGTCTCTCGGGCAGATGTCCTTCGTGGCGGTGGGGGCTGCGGTCGGAGCAGTCGCGACCGCGACGTGGGACCTCGACCTGACGGCGGCACTGCTCATCGCCGGCATCGCAGGTGCACTGGTCGCGATCGTCGTGGGACTACCGGCGTTTCGTCTTCCCGGGTTGTACCTGGCCGTCACGACCCTCGCGTTCGCGCTCGCATGTTCGAACTTCCTGCTCAACCGCAAGGAACAGTCCTGGATACCTCGTGACCGGCTCGACAGGCCACCGCTGCTGCGCACGTTCGACCTGACCCAACAGGACTCCATGTACTGGTTCGTCCTCGCCGTCGTGGTCCTGTGCTTCCTGGCGGTCACCGGGATACGCCGCAGCCGTACGGGTCGGGCGATCATCGCCGCCCGCGACAACGAGGCGGGTGCCACGGCGTACTCGATCGGAGTGACGAGGGCGAAGCTCACCGCGTTCGCCCTGTCCGGCTTCCTCGCAGCGGTCGCCGGATGCCTGCTCGTCCACGTGAACCAGGCGTACACGGAGCAGGGGTTCGTCGCCGCCGACAGTCTGAGCGTCTTCACCGCGGCGGTCGTCGGTGGGTTGGGTTCGTGGATCGGGCCTGTCCTCGGCTCCGTCTTCCTCAGCGGTGGGAACTTCTACCTCCAGGAACGGTGGCGCCTGCTGCCCACCGCGATCGGTGTGCTCGGCGTTCTGCTGGTCCTGCCGGGCGGGTTGGCGGACCTCGTGTTCCGCGGTCGTGACGCCTTGCTGCGCCGCCTGGCCCGAAAGAAGGAGATCGTCGTGCCGAGCCTTCTGGCCGATACGGCTGATGGTGCGGACGTGCCGCCGGCCCTGCACATCGCCGCAGCCACCGAACTGGTGGGGGAGAGGGCGTGACAGCCCCGACCGCAGCCCGCGGTGCCGGTGACCCGACCGCCGGTGCGTCGAGGGGGCGTCTCGCCTGGTTGGGTGCCGCCGGTTGGTACCCGTTGGCAGTTCTGTTCGGCCTCAACATGGCCGACGAACTCGACCGCAGCGCCTATCTGATCCTGCTCCCGGAGATTCGGGACCACTTCGGGCTCAGCAACACCGGGATCCTCAGCGTCGTGGCGATCGCCGCGGCGGCGGCGCTGCTGTTGACCGTTCCGATCGCCCACCTCGCCGATCGGTCCAGCCGTGTGCGCCTGGCGCTGATCGGAGCCGCTGTCTGGGGGCTCTTCTCCTTCGGCACCGGTCTGGCCGTGACCGTCTGGATGCTCGTGATCATGCGATCCGGTTCCGCGATCGGCCAGGGCGTGATCCTGCCCACCCACAACAGCCTGCTCGCCGACTACTACCCGATCGACTCCCGACCGCGGGTGTACTCGATCCACCGTGCGGCCAACAGCGTCGGCGTGATCATCGGACTTCTCGTCGGTGCCGGTCTGGCCCACGTGTTCGACTGGCGGGCACCGTTCGTCGTCTTCGCCGTGCCGACCCTGCTACTCGTCGTCGCCGGGCTTCGGCTCCGTGAGCCGGGCCGGGGCCACTTCGAGAGGGAGGCCGCGAACCTCGGCGACGTCGCGGACGTGGACGAGTCGCCCCCTTCCTTCGCCGAGGCCGTCCGGATGGTCTGGACGATCCGTAGCCTGCGGAGGATCTTCGTCGCCCTGCCGTTCCTGGCAGCAGCGATCGTCGGGTTCGCTTCGCTGGCGTCGCTCCAGTACGAGCAGACGTTCGCCCTCGACGAGGTCCAGAGGGCCTTCGCCAACGTGCCCGTCCAGGTCGTCGAACTGATCGGCATCACGATCGGTACGAAACTCACGATGAAGGCGTTCCAGAAGGGGCCTTCGTTCATCTTCAAGGTTCTCGCCGGATCCGCCTGGCTGTGCTCGATCTTCGCACTCGGATTCGCCGGAGCGCCCAACGTCGGGTTCGCCATCGTCGCCAACTCGTTGATAGCGGCATGCCTGGTGATCGTCGGTCCCGGCGTGATGGCGTCGCTGTCGTTGGCGATCCCGCCTCGCGCGCGTTCGATGGGGTTCTCGATCGGAGCGCTCTGGGTGCTGCCCGGTCTGCTGGTCCTGCCGACCGTCGGCTGGTTCGGTGACCTGTACGGGTTCCGTTGGGGCATGGCGCTGCTCACCCCGGTGTTCCTCGTCGGCGGCCTCGTCATCGCGTCGGTCGGAAAGGTGATCGACGACGATGTCGCCCAGGTGTGGACCAGTGCTGCGACCAGGGCGAAGATGCTCCAGGATCGGGCCGAGGGGAAGCTCCCGCTGTTGAGCGTCCGCAACGCCCAGGTCGCCTACGGCGACGTGCGGATCCTCTTCGGTGTGGATCTCGACGTGAACGAGGGCGAGATCGTCGCACTGCTCGGTACGAACGGTGCCGGCAAGTCGACTCTCCTGAAGGCGATCTGCGGCGTGGCGATCGCCGATCGGGGAGCGATCGTCTTCGACGGTCACGACATCACCCACGCGCCACCGGACGAGATCGCTCCGCGAGGTGTCGCAATGATCCCCGGCGGGCAGGGCGTGTTCCCGTCGCTCACGGTCCGCGAGAACCTCCGGGTGGCCGGCTGGATGCAACGGCACGAACCTGCCGAACGCCGGCAACGACTCGCCGATGCGCTGGAACTGTTCCCGATCCTGGAGCAGCGACTCGACGATCCCGCAGGTGACCTCTCGGGCGGGCAACAGCAGATGTTGGCGTTGGCGATGGCCTTCCTCGACCGGCCTCGTCTGCTGATGATCGACGAGCTATCGCTCGGTCTGGCGCCCACCGTCGTGGAACAGCTCCTCGGGATCGTGCGGCGACTGCGCGACGACGGCACGACGATCATCCTCGTCGAGCAGTCGGTGAACGTGGCGCTGACG
>JAGQSN010000057.1 GCA_020439555.1 Acidimicrobiales bacterium
CCGGCGTTCTGGTTCTGACCGGTGATCAGGTTGCCGTCCACGACCCAGTGGTTCGCCAGGACGTCACGCCGGGCGGTGCTGCTCTCGAAGATCGCTCCCGCCGCCCTCAGTTCCCGTTCCGGGTGCAACGGCGTGGCCGAGATCCCCAGCTCGCGAACCTGCTTGTCCGTCACGGCTGTCAGCCGCCTGCCGGCGACCAACGGCTCGCCGTCGGGGGTGGTCGCCATCAACAGCCCGAGGGGCCCGTGGCAGACACCACCGATGACGGCACCGTTCGCGTTGGCCGCGGAGATGCTGCGCCCGAGGGCCTCGGAGGTGCCGAGGTCGAACGCCGCTCCCCAACCACCTGCGAGGAACACGATGTCGTAGTCGTCCATGTCGAGGTCGCCGACCGCGTGCGAGCCGTCGAGATGGGACCGCAGGACAGGGTCCGCGAGCATCCTGTCGTCCGCTCCGCTGCGCAACGCCGCCTTGACCGACTGCGGGTCGACGGGGATCTGGCCACCGGCGGGACTGGCCACATCCACGGTCATGCCGGCGTCCAGGAACGCGTAGTACGGCACCGTCAGCTCGCTGGCGAACACTCCCGTCGCGCGTCCGACGGTGAGCTGACCGTGGTTCGTCGCCACGACGAGCGCCCGACGACCCGTCACGTCCGTGGTGAGCGCGAGGTGGTCGTCGGGGTGCATCCCGGCGCGTTGGAGGAGCCGTCGGGCGAAGAGAGCCGGAGCGGGAGGTTCCGGGCTCGGGCCGCTTCGCCTCGCTGCGATCCGCTGTCGGACCCGCTGCTGCACGCGCTCGCGAACCTGTTGTCGGATCAGTTCCGCCGGTGGCAGGAGCGGGACATCGTCGATCTCGACGATCCGACTGGTGACGTAGGGCCACGGTTCGTTGCGTTCGGGCACGGCGCGGTGGCGTTCGGCCTTCAGGCGGGTGCGCATCACCGCGAGCACCTCGGCCGCGGTCGGGTCGTCGTGGCGGTTGACCATCTCGACGGGGTCCGCGGTCAGGTCGTACAGCTCCCACTGGTCCGGCAGGAGGTCTCGCCGGTAGGTCGGTCCACCGAGGCCGTCGCTGGCTAGTTGCCGCACGCCGGGTTCGGTCCAGGTGGCGGGATCGTCGAAGGTGCGCACCAGCTTCCACAGGTGGCCGGCTCCGCCGGCAGCCACACGGTCGGGAACGCCTCCGGACCCTTCGTCTTCGGCAGGTTCACCGACCCGACACACGATGCCCTCGAAGTTGGTGGCGACGTGAGCGGGCACGTTGATGCGCAGCGGCCCCGGAGCATCGGCGGTCCGGCCGTTCGCCCTGGCGATCCCGCTCGCACCAGTGTCGCCCTCGGGCATGTCGTCCCTGGTCATCACGTAGACGACACGGTTCTCGTCGGCCTCGCCCCCTGCGACCACCGGCATGAGGTTCGTGCCCGGCAACGGGTGGACCTCCGAGAAGTCCTCGCGCAGCACCGCCGCGGTTGACGTCTCGTCGATTCCTGCCGCGGCCAGCAGGGTCGGCACGAGATCGAGGTGCGACGTGGCTGCCTCGACGCGCCGGCCGGTCGTGGGGGCCGAACCGACGGTCGCGATCGAGAACGGGACCCGGGTCGACTCGTCGTAGAGCTGGAACC
>JAGQSN010000422.1 GCA_020439555.1 Acidimicrobiales bacterium
GCAGTCGTGGTAGAAGCCGTGGAAGGCCCCGGCCAGTTCACGAACCCAGGTGGTGACCCGGTGCGGGGCACGGTCCTCGCAGGCGAGACGCACCACGTCGGGCAGTTCCGACAGGGACCGGAGCACGTCCAGTTCCCGGTCGTTCACGAGCAGTCCGAGGTCCACGTCCGTCAGCGCCGACCGTTCGACTCCTGCCTCGGTCGCCTTTCGGGCGATGCCGTGGATCCGGGCGTGGGCCATCTGCACGTAGAACACCGGGTTCTCCATGCCCTGGCTGGCGACGACGGCGAGATCCACGGTCTGGCGGGAGTCGACGGATTGGAGCAGGTAGGTGAGCCGGGCCGCGTCCGCACCGACCTCGTCGATGACGTCACGCAGCTCGATCAGCTCGCCGGATCGCTTGGAGATCTTGACCGGCTCCCCGTCCTTGAGCAGGTCGACCATCTGGACGATCGCGATGTGCAGTTCGTCGGGGTCGTGGCCGAGGGCCTGCATCGCCGCCTTCATGCGTGCCACGTATCCGTGGTGATCCGCGCCCCACACGTTCACGAGCCGGTCCGACCGGGAGAACTTGTCGCGGTGGTACGCGATGTCTGGCGCCAGGTAGGTCAGCTCGCCGTCGCTCTTGACGAGCACACGGTCCTTGTCGTCGCCGTAGTCGGTGGAGCGGAGCCAGGTGGCGCCGTCCTGTTCGTACGTCTTGCCGAGCGCGGCGAGCTCCGCGAGCGTGGCGTCGATCGCGCCCGAGTCGACGAGGGACAGCTCCTTGAACCAGACGTCGAAGTCGACCCCGAACGCGCCGAGCGCTTCACGCTGGTCCTGGAGGGCACGGTCCTCGCCCCAGACGACCGGGTCGACACCGTCGGGCATCTCGGCGGACCAGTCGGTGACGTAGTCACCCTTGTAGCCATCGGGGGGTGGTTCCTCGCCGGCCTTGCGGGCCGCGAGCGATGCCCCGAACTTCTGCATTTGGACGCCACGGTCGTTGATGTAGAACTCGCGGGTCACGTCGTAGCCGCACCGTTCGTACAGCCGGGCGAGCGAGTCCCCGTAGGCGGCACCCCGGGCGTGGCCGGCGTGCACCGGGCCGGTCGGGTTCGCGGAGACGAACTCGACGTTGACCCGCTTCCCACCGCCGAGGTCGGGTCGGGCGTAGCCGGCGGTGCCCTGTTCGACGACGGCGACGAGCACGTCGTGCAGCCACGTCGGTGCGAGGTGGAAGTTCACGAATCCGGGTCCGGCCAGGTCGACCTTGTCGACGTGCGCCGGCGGGTTCGCGTTCAGATGATCGACCAGCTCCGCGGCGAGTTCCCGTGGGTTGCGCCCGGCACGCTTGGCCGTCGCCAGGGCCACGTTGGAGGACCAGTCACCGTGCTCGCGGCGGGCCGGACGCTCCAGCGACACCGCATCGGGCAGCGGGTCGACCCCGAGCGCCCGGAGGGCGTCGAGGACGGCGTCGGCGAGGTCGTCGCGGATCACGGCAGGAGGTCCTTTCAGGACACGGAGGGCGGTCGACCGATGCTACCGACGGCCCCACGAACGCCCGAAGGCGAAACGAACACGGATTCCGCTATCCCCCTGCGGGTCGGCGCATGGGAGTTGGGTCCGCCCCTGCGACCATCTAGTGTGAGCGGCCCCGCCCTCGTAGCTCAGGGGATAGAGCATCGCCCTCCGGAGGCGTGTGCGCAGGTTCGAATCCTGCCGAGGGCGC
>JAGQSN010000058.1 GCA_020439555.1 Acidimicrobiales bacterium
CGCGCCGTTGTCGCTCGTGAAGACCACGAGCGTGTCCTCGGCGAGGCCGAGCGCGTCGAGTTCCCCGACGACGACGTCGGTCGCCCAGTCGATCGACGCGACCGCATCCCCGTAACGACCGTTCGCGGACGCACCGGCGAACCTCTCCTCCACGTAGATCGGCAGGTGTACGTAGAGATGGGCGAGGTAGACGAAGAACGGCTCGTCGCGGTGCTCGCGCATGAACGACAGCACCTCTGCGACGTAACGGCCGGTGAGGGAGGCCTGGTCCGGCTGCTCCTCGATCACCTCGGAACCCTCCAGCAAGGGCAACGGTGGGTAGCCGACCTGGTCGCCGTCCGCCGTGGTCGGGGTGCCGGACTGACGGCCCATGTCGTTGCTGTAGGGCAAGCCGAAGTAGCGCTCGAACCCGTGGTTCGTGGGGAGGAACTCCGGCTGATCCCCGCAGTGCCACTTGCCGACCATGAGCGTCCTGTACCCGGCGTCTCGCAGCACCCGGGCCAGGCTGATCTCCGTCGGTGGCAGCCCGACCGCCTGGCCGGGGAACAGGACCGGCAACCCGTCGAGCGATCCGAAACCGATCCGAGGTGGATAGCAGCCGGTCAACAGCGCGGCCCGGGAAGGCGAACACACCGGCGACGCCATCGTGAAGTCCTCGAAGAGCAGGCCCTCGGCGGCCAGACGATCGATCGCCGGTGAGACGTTGATCGTGGAGCCGTAGCAACCGAGGTCCCCGTAACCCAGGTCGTCGCAGTTGACGAGCACGATGTTCGGGCGTGACCGGGACCCCACACGCCGAACCGTACCGATCCCGTCAGCCGCAAGTGGTTTCGACGTCGCTCCGCTCCACTCAACCGGCGAATGACGATCCTTGAGCGAGTGCAGGGAGTCGAAAGGTGGGCGGCGGTTGGGGTCAGCGGAAGTCTCTGCTCGTCCGGGCTGCTCCTGCCGGGAGGGCCAGTGGGGCGAGGTGGTCCGCCACGACGTTGGTGACTCCCTCGCTGCGTTCAAGGCGCCCACGCACCACCAGCGCCGGGGAGTCGCGGGCCACCCGACGGAACTTGAGCCAGCAACCCTTCGACACGACAACGTTCACGAGACCGGTCTCGTCCTCGAGGTTCAGGAACGTCGTACCACCGGCGGTCATCGGACGTTGCCGGTGGGTCACCACCCCGGCGACCCGCACCCGGCTGCCGGCTTCGGCGTCGCCGAGACCCGTGGCGGTCAGGACACCGAGGCCGTCCAGGCGCTCCCGCAGGAACGACGTCGGATGCCCGTCCGCCGCTATGCCCGTCGCCCACAGGTCGGCCACCGCCTCCTCGACGGGCTCCATGCCCGGCAGACGGGGAGCCGTCGCACCGGTGACCACACCGGGGAGCCGGTCCGGTCGGGACTGGACGACGGCACCCACCGCCCACAGCGCCTCCCGTCGCCCCAGACCCGACGACTCGAACGCCCCAGCGGTGGCCAACGCCTCCAGGTGGGCGGTGCTCAGCGAGGGCACCCGGCGGGCAAGGTCCTCCATCGACGCGAACGGACCCTCGACCTCGCGGGCCTCGGCCACCGCCGCGGCCAACTCGTCTCCGATGCCACGCACCGCCCCCAACCCGAGCCGCACGGCGACGTCGCCCACCGAACCCGAACACGGTTCGAGTGTCGCTCCCACACCCGAGACCGAGACGTCGGGGCGACGGACCTCCACACCGTGGCGTCTGGCGTCGCGCACCAGCGTGTGCGGCGACCAGAAACCCATCGGCTGGGCGTTCAGCAACGCGGCGCAGAACGCGGCCGGTTCGTGGAATTTGATCCACGCCGACGCGTAAACGAGGTAGGCGAACGACACCGAGTGCGACTCGGGGAACCCGTAGTTCGCGAACGCCTTCATCTTCACGAAGATCTCGTCGGCCACGGCACCGGTGATGCCCCTCTCGGCCATCCCCGCGTACAACCGTTCCCGCAACCGCTCCATCCGGGAAGCGGACCGTTTCGAGCCCATTGCCTGGCGCAGTTCGTCGGACTCGGCGGGAGTGAACCCGGCGACGTCGATCGCCATCTGCATGAGCTGCTCCTGGAACAACGGGATGCCCAAGGTCTTGCCCAGGCTGCGTTCCAGGAGCGGGTGCAGGTACGTGACGGGTTCCTGGCCGTTGCGCCGCCGGATGTAGGGGTGCACCGATCCGCCCTGGATCGGACCCGGCCGGATCAAGGCCACCTCCACGACCAGGTCGTAGAAGGTGCGGGGCTTGAGGCGGGGGAGGGTCGCCATCTGTGCCCGTGACTCGACCTGGAACACCCCGACCGAATCTGCCCTGCACAACATGGCGTACACGTCGTCGTCCTGGGGCAACATCGCCAGGTCGATCTCGTATCCCCGGTGCTCGCGCACCAGGTCCATCGCCCCGTGCAACGCGGAGAGCATCCCCAGCCCGAGCAGATCGAACTTCACGAGCCCCGCCGCGGCGCAGTCGTCCTTGTCCCACTGGAGGACCGAGCGGTCCTGCATCCGTGCCCACTCCACCGGGCACACCTCGATCACGGGCCGGTCGCAGATCACCATGCCGCCCGAGTGGATGCCGAGGTGACGCGGCGCGTCCTCGACCTGGCGTGCCAACTCGAGCACCGGCGTCGGGATCGAGTGGTCCCCTTCGGCGGTGCTCGCCACGGTCCCCCAGCCGTCCACCTGCTTGGACCAGGCGTCCTGCTGTCCGACGTCGTGGCCGAGCGCCTTCGCCATGTCCCGTACCGCGGACCGGGCCCGGTAGGTGATGACGTTCGCGACCTGCGCGGTGTGGTGGCGTCCGTAGCGTCCGAACACGTACTGGATCACCTCTTCCCGGCGTCCCGACTCGATGTCTATGTCGATGTCAGGTGGGCCGTCCCGCTCGGTGGACAGGAACCGTTCGAACAGCAACCCGAGCGACACGGCGTCCGCAGCGGTGATGCCCAGGGCGAAGCAGACCGCCGAGTTCGCGGCGCTGCCCCGTCCTTGGCAGAGGATGTCGTTGCGGCGACAGAACTCGACCAGGTCCCACACGACGAGGAAGTAGCCGGGGAAGCCCAGTTGTTCGATGACGGCCAGCTCCCGGTCGATCGTCGCCCACGCCCTCGCCCGCAACGACAGGTCCTCGCCGGTGACCGGCCGTTCCCCGTAACGCCGCCTGCCCCCGTCCTCCACGAGCCGGCGCAGGTAGCTCATCTCGTCCAACGACCCTCCGTCGGGACCGGGCGGGCACGGGAACGGGGGGAGGGAAGGGGCAACCAGGGAAAGGTCGAAGGCCGCGGCCACGCCGATCTCCGCGGCCCGTTCCACCACCCCCGGGTAGCGGGCGAACCGTCGGGCCTGCTCGGCCCCCGAACGCAGGTGGGCGGTCGCGGCGGCGGGGAGCCACGGGTCCAGTTCGGCCAGGCTGCGCCGTGCCCGCACGGCGGCCAGGGCCGCGGCCAGAGGGCGCTGGGAGGGGGTCGCGTAGTGGCAGTTGTTGGTGGCGACGCAGTCCACGCCGACCGCCTCGGCCACGGCGACGAGTGCGTCGTTGCGGACCGAGTCGACCGGGTCGCCGTGATCCCACAGTTCCACCAGCACCCGGTCACGGCCGAACGCCTCGACCAGGCGGGCAAGTTCGTGACGAGCCCTGGTAGGACCGTGCTCCAGCAGTGCCCGGTTGACCGCCCCCTTGCGACATCCCGTCAACGCCCACACGTTCCCGGAGGTGCTGTCCGCCAGGTCCGCCAACGTGAAGCGGGGGGCCGACTTCTCGCCCGCCAGGTGCCCGAGGCTGAGCGCCCTCGCCAGCCGGGCGTAGCCGGTCGGTCCGTCGGCCAGCAGCACCAGGTGCTCGCCGTGGGGGTCCGGGGCCGAGTGGTCCGGGACCTGTCCGGTGTCGACCTGGGTGAGCGTCTCGGCCTCCTCTCGCGCAACCCGGTCACCAGGTGCGAGGTCCGCGCTCAGAGTGATCTCGGTGCCGAACACGGTCGGCAGTCCGACGGCCCGAGCGGCCTCGGCGAAGCGGACGATCCCGTAGAAGCCGTCGTGGTCGGTGAGCGCCAGGGCCTCCAGTCCGAGCCGGGCAGCCTCGGTGACCAACTCCTCGGGGTGCGAGGCGCCGTCGAGGAACGAGTACGACGAATGGCAGTGCAGCTCCGCGTAGGTGACGGTTCCCCGGCGGCGTTCGATCCCGTCGGCGTCGAAGGGTTGGCGTTTCCTGGACCATGCCGGCCCGTCGCCTCCGCCGTTCCACGACGGCGAACCCGGTGCCCGGCCGTCACGTCCCCGGCGTGATGCCCTCTGTTCCTTGCCTGTCGACGGGTCGTGCGGACTGCCCTCGGGGGCGTGTGGGGCACGGCCCGACAACGCCGACTCCAGTTCCTTCCACGACCACGACGGGTTGCCGAACCCCATCCACGAAGTATCGAACAAACGTTCGATCTTGGGCAATAGAGTGACGGATGTCATTCTCCATCACATTTCGAACACTGGACAGATATGTGTCGAACGTGTGACGATTGCCAGGTCATGGAGTTGTCCAAGTGGGTGTGATGTCGGGGGTCGAGGCAGCCTTCTGCCGCAGTGCGCCTTGGCGGGGATTCG
This sequence comes from Acidimicrobiales bacterium, assembly GCA_020439555.1. Lineage (GTDB taxonomy): Bacteria > Actinomycetota > Acidimicrobiia > Acidimicrobiales > Iamiaceae > Aquihabitans. The sequence continues at coordinate 4,589 of JAGQSN010000058.1, forward strand.
CGCGCCGCGTGGTGCTGCCCTGGGCCCTGGCCGACGTGGACCTGTCCGGCGCCGTCCTCGAGGTCGGCAGCGGCTCGGGTGCGATGGCCGAGGCGAACCTCGTGCGCCATCCCGACCTCCGCCTCACCGTCACCGACGCCGACCCGGCGATGGTGGCCGCCTCCCGGGGGCGGCTCTCCCGGTTCGGCACGCGGGTCCGCGTCGCTCTCGCTGACGTGACGGACCTGCCCTACGGCAGCGGAACCTTCGACGCGGTCGTCAGCTTCCTGATGCTCCACCACGTCGTGGACTGGGCAGACGCCCTGCCCGAGGCACGTCGTGTCCTGCGCCGCGGCGGGACCTTCGCCGGTTACGACCTCACCCAGGCACCCATCGCCTCGATCGTGCACCGCGTCGACCGCTCCCCGCATCGCCTCTACGGCGTCGAGGAACTCCGAACGGGTCTGGTCGAAGCGGGCTTCAAGGACGTCCAGGTCCGCCCCAGCCACGGCGGCCAACTCGTCCGCTTCGCCGCCACGGCCTGAGCGTCGCTCCATGGCCGGCTGTGGGCTGGGGTCCACGGCACGTGGGTGATTCCCGCGCCTCAGCGGCCTTGCCCCCGGGTTTGTCGGACCCCGTGAGTAGGTTCGCGACGACGTCAGGTGCCACCGGTGGAGACGCCGCCTCGGGCTCGGTCGGCCCCGGATCTCTTGTTTCTCCGGCCCATGGGGTGTGTGCGATGACGATCAGCGAACGGTCGCGGCAGAATCTGTTCAATCGGCTGGACGAACAGCTCGGACCGGAGGAGGCTGAGACGATGATGGAGTTGCTCCCCCATCAGGGCTGGTCCGACGTCGCCCGGACCGGTGACATCCAGGCATTGGAGCGCTCGTTGAACGACCGCATCACGGCCGAGTCGGCGTTGCTGCGAGCCGAGATGGCGGAGCTGCGAGGTGAGCTGCGCAACGACATGGCGGATCTCCGAGGTGAGCTGCGTAGCGATATGTCCGGTCTGCAACTGAGCCTGACGGAGCAGTTCGCGTCCTTCCGCGACGAACTCCACCGGGATCAGCGCACCCTCCAGCGTCAGATCATCCTCGCCCTGGTGGTCGCGTTGATCAGCGTGGTGATCTCCGCCGCCGGCCTCGGCTGATCCAGCGCGACGCCCCACGGGGCATGGTCTGGTTTCGACTTCGTTCGTTTCGCTCTCTCCGCTCGACCAGCGGTTGGATCCGTCCGTCGAGCGAAGTTGAAGGGTGGTTCCTGAGCGAAAGTCGAAGGACTGTTGTCTGATCGAACATGTGTTCGTACTATTGAGTGATGGAGTTCGCCCGGGCCGTCTCTGCTGATGCTGCGATAGCGGTGGGGGCGATGGCCGCGGAGCGGACGCTGCCGGTGGACGAGGCACTCGTCCCGCTCCTGCCCGAGGGTGCGCTCGTCCGGGGTAGGTCCGTGGCCTGCTCCGGTTTGCTCGGCCCGTCGTTGGCGCTGGCGATGGCCGCCGCCGCGTGTCGGAAGGGGTCGTGGTCGGCGATGGTCGACGTTCCCTGGCTGGGTGTGGAAGCCGCGGCGGAAATCGGTGTGCCCCTCGAACGATTTGTGAGGGTCGATTCGTGCCGGCCTGACGGCTCGGTCGGCCGTGACGAGCGGGGTGACCTGTGGGGAGAGGTCCTCGGTGCGGTGCTCGATGGGTTCGAGATCGTGATCACACGGGTGCCGCCACGGGTACCCGCCGGTCTGGTCCGTCGGATCACGACGAGGCTGAGGTCGCGCGGCGGGGTGCTGGTGGTGGTGGGGGACCCGGGTCCCCTGTCGGCCGATGTCGTCTGCGAGTCGGGTGCCGTTCGCTGGGACGGAGTCGGTGCCGGTCACGGGCACCTGCGGGCTCGCCGGGTCGTAGTTCGTTCCAGTGGACGCCGCGTCGCTCGCCCTCGCCAGGTCGACCTGTGGTTGCCCGCTCCCGGTGGCGGGATAGTTGCGGCTCCGCCGGAGCCGATCGCCTTCTCCCCGCGGCCTGAAGCGGCATCAGTCCTCTCGCCATGGGGTGAAGCGCCTTCGGCTCTGTCCCCGGTCGGGTGAGCCGTGGTCGAACCGATCCGTCTCGTCACCGTCTGGTGTCCCGACTGGCCGATGGTCGTCGCGGGCATCGAACCGACCATCCCTGCTGCTGTTCTGCGGGCCAACCGAGTCGTGGCCCGGACCGTTGCCGCGGCCGAGGAGGGCGTCGACATCGGTCAGCGTCGCCGGGAGGCCAGGCGCCGCTGCCCCGAACTGCTGTTGCTGGAGAGCGACGTGGACCGGGACGCGTCCGGTTTCGAATCGGTGGTGCGAGCCGTCGGTCGGTTCACGCCCCGGGTGGAGGTGGTGGAACCGGGCCTCCTGTGCTTCGCGGCGCGCGGCCCGTCCCGCTACTTCGGTGGGGAGGAAGCGTTCAGCGCCCGGTTGCTGGCTGCCGCCCGATCGGCGGCGGCCGAGGTCGGTCCGTCCGCCCGCGTGCAGGTGGGCGTGGCCGACGGAAGGTTCGCATCGCTCGTGGCCGCCAACCGTGCGGGCCATGACCCGCTCCTCGTCGGGGTGGGGGAGTCACCCGCGTTCCTGGCACCCCTGCCGGTCGCGTGGCTCGCTCGGACAGGTGAGGCGTCGGTCGATCTCGTCGACCTCCTCGTCAGGCTGGGGGTGCGGAACCTTGGCGACCTGGCGGCCTTGGGGGCGTCGGACGTGCTGGCACGCTTCGGGCCGGAGGGCAGCCACGCTCACCGGATCGCCGGCGGGACCGACGAGCGGGGGGCCGAGACCGTCGCCCCGCCGGAGGATCTCGTGGTCGAGGCAACCTTCGACACTCCCGTGGCCTTGCTCGATCCGCTCGTGTTCACCGCCAAGACGTTGGCCGACGACCTGGCCTCGAGGTTGGCCGGCAACGGGTTGGTCTGCAGTCGGCTGATGGTGGTCGCCGAGACCGCCCACGGGGAGCGGGACGAGAGGACCTGGTACCGGGCCGCTGGGATGAGCGCGGCTGAACTGTTGGAGAGGGTGCGTTGGCAGTTGTCCGGCTGGACCGGTTCCGGGGAGATCTCCTCCGGGGTGGTCCTGCTGCGGCTCGTTCCGGTGGAAGTCCGGGGCGACGGTGGGGAACAGGCGGCTCTCTGGGGCGGCACGTCCGTCGCCGACGAGCGCGCGGTCCGGGCTGTTGCCCGGCTCACGTCGCTCGTCGGTGACCACGGCGTGCTCGTGCCCTCCTGGCGTGGTGGGCGCCTGCCTGCGGAGCGTTGCGGATGGGTCCCTGCCGCGGCCGTGGACCTGACCGACGGGGGTGACGTCCGGCGACGCCTCGGTCCGCTCGCAGAGGGGAAGCCGACCGGACGCGGCGACGACCCCGTGTCGGCCCCTTGGCCGGGGTCGCTGTCCGGTCCGTCGCCGACGGTGGTGTTGCCCGAACCCGAGCCGGCGTTGCTGGCCGGAGCGGACGGTCGAGCGGTGCGGGTCAGCGGGCGGGGTGAACTGAGCGCTCCGCCGGTGACCCTCCAGGTCGGTGGACGGGTCCCTCGGCTTCTGAGCGGTTGGGCGGGGCCGTGGATCATCGACGAGCGGTGGTGGGACGTCACCGGTCGACGTCGCCTCGCCAGGGTCCAGGTCACCTGCGATGACGGTGCCGCCTATCTGGTGGCGGCGGAGCAGCGACGGTGGTGGCTGCTGGCCTCCTACCGCTGAACCGGAGCGACGGTCAGACCTTCACGAGCGGCGGCGTCCTCTCGGCCGAGGCCGTCCGCCAACGAGTTCCGACCGCGACCGGCGCCTGCCGGAGGCCGAACGGGGGACCGCCGGTAGCCTGAACCGATGTTCTTCCTCGTCGTCCTGCTGCTCGTCGTGGCGCCGCTCGTCGAGTTGTACGTGATCATCCAGGTCGCCCACGTGATCGGTGGGTGGAACACCATCGGACTCCTGTTGATCATGGGAATGGTCGGCGGGTGGCTCCTCAAGCAGCAGGGGCTCTCGGTCCTCAGGCGCATCTCGGAGTCCGTGCAGTCAGGCCGCTCGCCGGACAAGCACCTCGTGGACGGCCTGCTCATCCTGATCGCCGGCGCTTTGATGCTCGCCCCCGGTTTCGTCGGCGACGTGATCGGTTTCCTGCTCCTGATACCGCCGACGCGTGCGATCGTCCGGGCCCCGATCCTCAAGCGCTTCCAGGAAGGCCGCGCCGGCGTGTTCGCCGGTAGCACCCGCGGAGGTCGCTTCGTCGGCACGTTCCGGGTCGGCGGCAGCGGGGTGTACGACGTGTCCGGACGCGACGCGGAACGACCGGGCGACGACCGGAGGTTGGAACCTTGACGATGGCCTTCGACCTCAGCGGTGCAGCCGAGGTCCAGATGCGCGACGCCGCGACCGTGGTCCTCGCCCGCGACGGCGCCGACGGGCTCGAGGTGTTCATGCTGAAGCGGAACATGAACTCGGACTTCGTAGGTGGCGCGTACGTGTTCCCGGGTGGAGCCGTGGACCCCGAAGACCGGGACGACGACCTGGAGGCCGTGTGCGAAGGACGGACCGACGCCGACGCGTCGGCCCGCCTGGGCGTCGAGGAAGGTGGCCTCGCGTACTGGGTCGCGGCGATCCGGGAGAGCTTCGAGGAGGCGGGCGTCCTCCTCGCGTACGACCGGTCCGGGAAGATCGTCGACCTCGACGGTGACGGAGACGGGGACCCCGACGGCCGCTGGTTCGAGCACCGCAGCGCGGTGGACGGCGGCACCCGTCGGCTCGTCGAGGTGTGCGGGGCGGAAGGGTTGCGCCTCGCCGTTGACGGCATGCACTACTTCGCCCATTGGGTCACCCCTGCCGGGGCGCCGCGCCGTTACGACACCCGCTTCTTCGTGGCTGCGGCGCCGGCGGGCCAGACGCCCCTGCACGACGACCACGAGGTCATCGCGAACGAGTGGCTGCGCCCGGCTGACGGTCTGGCGCGGGCGCTCGCCGGGGAACTCACGATGCTGCCGCCCACGATCGCGAGCCTGCGGGCCGTGCAGCAGTTCGGGACAGTTGCCGAACTGCTTTCCGCGGCCCAGGCGATCACCTCGGTGCCCCGCATCGAACCGCGTGTCGTGGCGGTGGGGGAGATGGTGCACATCCTCATGCCGGGCGAACCCGGCTACGACGGTGAACCGTTCGAACCCGGCGATCCCAGCGACTGGCAGCAGGTGTCCGGGCAGGCCACCACCGGTTTCGGTGCGTCGTCGTGAGCGGTGACGAGCTCGGCGGGGCCGACGGAACGTCCGAGACCGCCGGAGCCGGAGGCATCGAACGCCCTGCGTTGCTACCCGACGTGCCGGTGTCGGTGGCGAAACTGGTGCGACGGGTCCTGTGCGACAACCCGGGGCCGATGACTGGGCCCGGTACCAACACGTACCTGGTCGGAATCGACGAGGTGGCGGTGATCGACCCGGGACCGGCGGACGAAGCTCACCTCGACGCCGTAGCTGCTGCCGCCGGGCCGGATCGGGTCCGTTGGATCCTCTGCACCCACACGCACGCGGACCACTCGCCGGGTGCTGCGGGCCTGAAGGAGCGGACCGGTGCCGAGGTGCTCGCGTTCGCGGACGTCGACGGACTCGTGTGCGACGGTCACCTCTCCGATGGCGACGTGGTCGAGGCCACCGAGTTCACGCTGAGGACGGTCCACACGCCGGGCCATGCGTCGAACCACCTGTGCTTCCTGCTGGAGCGGGACAGGATGCTTTTCGCCGGCGATCACGTGATGGACGCGTCGACGGTGGTCATAAACCCGCCGGACGGCGACATGACCGCCTACATGCGCTCGCTCGAGCGGCTCTTGGCCTGGTCCCCGCAGTTGCGCACGATCGCACCGGCGCATGGTCACCTGATCGAGGACCCACGCTCGCGTCTGGAGTACTACATATCCCACCGCATGGAACGCGAGCAGCAGGTGCTCGACGGTCTGAAGCAGGTGGACGGTCCGGTGGGCACCGCCGAACTGGTCGAGGCGATCTACGCGGACGTACCCCAGGTCCTGCATCCAGTTGCTCGTCGCAGCGTCTGGGCGCATCTGCGCAAACTCGCTGATGAAGGCCGGGTCGAGTCTCCGGATCCGGACGACCCGGACGCGCTCTGGGCCATGCGCTGAGGGGCTGAGCCGCCGCTCATCCCTGGTGCCTCGGCGACCGGAGGACCACCCGTAGCGGCGTCGGCGCGGGCGCCGAGCGAAACGGCGGTGAATGGCGATACGGTCTTGACCTCCGGGTCAACCCGCCCGGTGTCCGAACGAACGAGGAACAGGCGCGCCATGGCCGACTACCAACTTTTCATCGACGGCGAGTACGTCGACGCCCTGTCGGGCGAGACCTTCACCACCACCGACCCCGCCACCGGTGACCCGATCGGCGAGATCGCCAAGGGCGGGCGCGAGGACGCTGTCCGGGCGATCGAGGCGGCACGCAAGGCCTTCGACGAAGGCCCCTGGCCGAAGATGTCCGGCAAGGAACGCGCCGCGAAGCTGAACCAGATCGCGGACGCCATCGAGGCGAAGTCCGAGAAGTTCTCCGAGATGGAGGCCCGTGACGGTGGCGGCACCATCAAGAAGGCGATGTTCGCCGACATCCCCGGAGCTGCCGGTGCGTTCCGCTGGTTCGCCAAGCTCGCGGACGAGAAGGAAGAGGAGATCGAACTCCCCGGCACGCCGTTCCCGCCGTCGCAGAACTGGGTCCGCTACGAGCCCCACGGCGTAACGACCGGCATCATCCCGTGGAACTTCCCGTTCATCATGGCTGCGTGGAAGCTCGGCCCCTCCCTGGCGGCCGGCAACTGCGCCGTGCTGAAGCCGGCGTCGTTCACGTCGATCACCGCCCTCATGCTCGGCGAGGTGTTCCAGGAAGTCGACCTGCCGCCCGGCGTCGCGAACATCATCGCCGGCCCCGGCGGCACCGCCGGTGAGGAGCTCGCGGTGAACCCGCTGGTCGACAAGACCGCGTTCACCGGATCCACCGAGGTCGGTCGCCGCATCATGCAGCTCGCGTCGGGCACCGTGAAGCCGGTGACCCTCGAACTCGGCGGCAAGTCGGCCAACATCGTTCTCGACGATGCCGACTTCAACAAGGCGGTTGCGGGCAGCGTCATCGGCATGATGTCCAACTCCGGCCAGTCCTGCAACGCGCCCTCGCGCATGCTGGTTCCCGCCAAGCGTCAG
>JAGQSN010000423.1 GCA_020439555.1 Acidimicrobiales bacterium
ACCGTCGGCGAGACCTACCACGTCGGTACGGGCGTCGAGAAGAGCGTCGAACAGATCGCCGACACGATCCTCGAACACCTCGGCAAGCCGGACTCGCTCAAGACGACAGTGCCCGACCGTCCGGGCCACGACCGTCGCTACGTCCTCGACTGGTCCAAGATCAACCGAGAGCTCGGTTGGAAGCCCACGATCGAGTGGGAGGACGGCATCGCCGAGACGATCGACTGGTACGCCGCCAACGCCGCCTGGTGGGAGCCGCTTCGTGACCGTGCACCGGTCGCGGAAGGCTCCGCCTGGTCGAAGTGAGCACCGGTAGTCGAGCGTGACGCGCACCGTCCTCGTGACCGGGGCCGGCGGTCAGGTCGGCCGCGAGGCGACGGTCCTGTTCGAACGGGCCGGGTGGAACGTGGTCGCCCACGCCCACGGCTCGCTCGACATCGCCGACCGTCCGTCGGTGCTCGATGCCGTATCCGCCGCGAAGCCGGACTGGGTGCTGAACCTGGCGGCCTGGAACGCGGTCGATCTCGCCGAGACCGAGGAGGAAGCCGCTTTCGCCGTCAACGCGATCGCGGTCCGTCACCTCGCCGAGGCGTCGGAACGGGTCGGTGCCCGGCTGTGCCACGTGTCGACCGACTACGTCTTCGACGGCACCAAGGACGGCCCCTACGTCGAATGGGATCGCACGAACCCTCGGTCGGCCTACGGGCGTTCCAAGGAGGCGGGGGAGCGGGAGGTGCCTCCGGACGGTCTCGTGGTGCGGACGTCGTGGGTCTGCGGACGACACGGCGGCAACGTCGTGAAGACAGTGCTCGGCCTTGCGGCCGACCCGGACCGGACGCTGGCGTTCGTGACCGACCAGGTGGGTTGCCCGACGATGGCCGCCGACCTCGCCCGGCACCTCCTGGAACTGGTCGACGGTGGGCATCGTGGGACTTTCCACGTCACGAACTCGGGTGCCGTGTCCTGGTACGAGTTCGTCCAGGAGATCCTCGAGGCGGGCGGTCACTCCCGGGATCGGGTGCGGCCGATCCTCACCTCCGAGATGGACCCGCCTCGGCCGGCGCCCCGTCCGGCGAACTCGGTGCTCGATCATCGGGCCCTCCGCCTGAGCGGACTGGCCGAGCCGCGTCACTTCACCGAGGCCCTCGCCGAACTGGTCGCTCAACTGGCGTGACCATGGTTCGGCCGGTTCCGGTCGAACCGAGCCGAGCTCGTTCACGACCGCATCGCCAGGCGGGACCCCTCAGCGGCCGAGCAGGCGGCGGTAGTGCGCTTCGATCCTGGCCGTGGCGTCGTCGGCCCGCAGCGTGTCGCCCCTTTTCGAGGCGGCTGCGGCCATGGCGGACCGGCGTAGCGAGTCCCCGGCGAGGTCGAGCAGTGCTGTCGCCAGCAAATTCGGCCGTGAGGGCGGGAGGAGCAACCCCTCGATGCCGTCGGTGACGAGTTCCGAGTTGCCGCCGACGTTGGTAACCACCGACGGGACGCCGAGCACGAGCGCCTCCATCAGCGCCAGCGGGAGACCTTCGTGGCGGGAGGAGAGGCAGAAGAGGTCGAACCCGGACAGGAGGCGGGTGGCGTCCGGGCGGTAACCGAGGAAGCGGAAGCGGTCGTCGAGTCCCAACGCCGCGTGGCGAGCTTCCAGTTCAGGACGTGAGGGGCCTTCACCGACGGCGACGAACAGCGTGCGGGGATCCTTGCGGGTCACTTCGGCAGCGGCCGCGAGGAGATCCTCGTAGGCCTTGTGCGGCTTCA
>JAGQSN010000424.1:0-962 GCA_020439555.1 Acidimicrobiales bacterium
GTTTCGCTGGGGTCCAACGTGAGTCACGGCACCCTCTCGCTAGCCTCCAACGGATCGTTCACCTACACGCCGAACCCGGACTTCAACGGCACCGACTCCTTCACCTACGTCCTCTCCGACGGGCAGTTGACCGACACCGCTGGGGTGACTCTGACCGTCCTGTCGGCGCCCGATCTCACCGGAAGCGACCCGGTCCACCAGGCCTTGAACGTGGATCCCGACCGGAACAACATCACCTTGAACTTCGACGCGAACGTCGATCCGACCACCGTCTCGCCCCAGACCCTGGGCCTGCATCGATCGATGGGACGGACCGCCTGGGATTTCGACGTGAACGGTGGCACCGTTACGCTGCTCCCGGGATCGTTCTTCGCGGGAGAGGTCGTGCACCTGACGATCAGCGATGGCGTTCGCAGTACCGACGGAGGAGTCGCCACGCCGCACCAGCTTCGCTTCACGGCGGGAGCGACGGCGCCGCCGGCCTGCGCCCGCCAGTGGACCGACATCGGAGCCGGCCTGACCGGGGCGAGTGACAGCGACGTGGCCTGGGGCGACGCCGACGGCGACGGCGACCTGGATATCCTGGTCCTCGGCTCGACCGGAACGAGCAGTCAGATCACCCACCTCTATTTGAACGACGGCGGGACGTTCACCAACGCCCTCGCCAATCTCCCGGGCTCCTCGTCCGGTTCGGTTGCCTGGGGGGACTACGACGGCGACGGCGATCTGGACGTCCTGCTGATCCGAGAGTCCGCATCGCGGCTCTACCGCAATGACGGCGGGATCTTCACCAATTCCGGCGTTGGCCTGCCCGGACTCCTCAACGCCGACGCTGCCTGGGGGGACTACGACAACGACGGAGACCTCGACTTTGTCGTCGCAGGAGCGACATTGGTCATGCCGTATCCCTTCGACCCAACGACGGTGCGATACGGCGACACGCGGCTCTACCGCAACGATGG
>JAGQSN010000424.1:1008-4130 GCA_020439555.1 Acidimicrobiales bacterium
GACTACGACAACGACGGCGACCTCGATCTCCTGCTGACCGGAACCCGGAGACTCAGCGTCAACCAGGCCACGCCAGAAACGTACCTCTACCGCAATGACGGAGGCACATTCGTCGAACGGTCCGTGATGCAGGACGTCTACCGAAGCGAGGGTGAGTGGGCGGACGTCGATGGCGATGGCGATCTCGATGTGCTCTTGACCGGTTCGTCGCTCGCCGGCTCGCAGACGTTGGTCTATCGCAATGACGGTGGGAGCTTCGTGGAAAGGCCGGCTGGGCTGCTGAGGGTTTCGGACAGCGCCCTCGCGGCAGGCGACTACGACGCCGACGGCGATCTCGACATCCTTCTGATCGGTCAGAGCGGGTCCCAGGCCGTGACCCGTCTCTATCGCAACGACGGCGGCGCCTTCGTCACCATCCAGACCGGGTTGCCGGGCGTCCAGGAAGGTTCCGTCGAGTGGGGCGACTACGACGGTGACGGCGACCTCGACATCCTGCTGAGCGGCTGGACGGGCAGCATCCGGATCACCCGGGTTTACCGCAACGATCACGGATGCGCCCTGACGGACGATAACTACACGGCGGTTCAGGATCTGACCTTCCGCGTCGACGCCGCGGCCGGCGTGACCAGCAACGACCAGAGCGGTCCCTACACGGTCGCACTGGACACGCCGCCCACGCACGGCACGGTCGACCTGGCCGCCGACGGAGGATTCGACTACACGCCCACACCCGGCTTCACGGGAGCCGACTCCTTCAGGTACACCCTCGTGGGGTGGCCCGACGTGGCGGCGGCGACGGTTGCGATCGAGGTCCGACCGCTCTCGGGGCTGGCCCTGGACGACGCCTATGGGGCGATCGAGGACACGCCGCTGGCGGTGGCCGCCCCGGGCGTGTCAGCCAATGACGCCGCGTACCCGGTGACGCTGACTGTGGATGTAGCTCCGACGCACGGCACGGTGACGCTCGACGCCGACGGCGGGTTCGTCTACACCCCCGCTCCGAACTTCAACGGGGTAGATGGTTTCGCCTATCGCGCGACCCTGGTGGACGACCCGGGCGTCACGGATACGGCCGTGGTCACGCTGACGGTGACGCCGGTCAACGACGCGCCCGTCGCCGTCGACGACGCCTACGAAACGATCCAGGACACGGCCCTCGTCGTCGACGCGCCGGGCGTCCTGGCGAACGACAGCGACGGGGACGAGGGGGCCTCGACCCTGACAGCATCGCTCGACAGCGGTCCCCTGCACGGCACGCTGGCGATCGATCCCGACGGGAGCTTCGTCTACACGCCGGACGCCGGGTACCAAGGCGTGGACAGCTTCACCTACGTTCTTTCCGACGGTGAGCTCACGGACACCGCCGTGGTCACCCTGACCGTGCAGGCGGCGTTCCACACCCTGAACGTGGTCCTGACCGGCAACGGCTCCGGCACGGTCACGAGCGACCCGGCGGGCATCGACTGCGGCATCGACTGCAGCGAGGTGCTCCCCGAGGGCACGGTCGTGACGCTGACCGCGACGCCGGACCCCGGCTCGGCCGTCGGCAGCGGGTGGCTTTGTGCCGGCGACAGCTGCACCGTCACGATCAGCGGCGACCTGACAGTAGGCGGTGACTTCGGGCTGACCGGCGTCGACACCCACATCGTCGACGGTGTCGCCTGCACCCTGGGCGACGCGATCGAGGCCGCCAACCGCGACGCCACGGTCGGCGGCTGCATCGACGAGCGGATCGGCAGCGACGTGATCGAGCTGGCGGTCGACGCGGTCCTCACCGCGGCCGACCCCGCGCGGTCGACCGAGATCGGCGGCGCCTACGCGGGTCTGCCGGACGTCACCAGCGCGATCGTGATCCGCGCGGGCACGGCAGGCTCGAGGATCGAGCGCGACCCGTCCTTCGTCTGCGACGTCGCCGATCCCATCGACGAGTTCCGCTTGCTCCAGGTAACCGACGGCGGAGCGCTGACGCTCGAAGGGCTGATCCTGGCCAACGGTTGCGCCGACCAGGGCGGTGCGGTACTCGTCGACGGGAACGGAGTCCTGGCAATTGTCGACTCGACCTTCGTCGGCAACAGCGCCCGCTCGGACGGCTTCGTCGCTCAGGGCGGCGCCCTCTGGGCCGCCGCGACCGCGACGACGAGCATCGACGGGGCCCTGTTCCAGAGCAATGTCGCGTCGGGCCCGAGGGCCGAGGGCGGGGCCCTCTGGGACGGCGGCGCGCTCGGGACCCTGTCCGCCAGCCGCTTCGCCGACAACGAAGTCCGCTCGACCGAGCTCTGGGCAGATGGCGGCGCGGCCTACGTCGACGGCGATCCCACGATCACCGGGGTGATCTTCGAGCGCAACCTTGCCCAAGCCGCCGATCGTTCCGGAGCCAGCGGAGGGAATTCGAAGGGCGGCGCCCTCTTCCTCTATGGAGACGGCGCGACGATCACCGATTCCCTCTTCTCGCAGAACGTGGCGCGCGGAGGCGACGGTGACGTCCTAGGCGGAATTGTGCAGGGAGGCGCTCTCAGCACCGACGACCGAGGAGGCGGGACGAGCCTCGTCCGGATCAGCTTCGCGGGCAACCGGGCGGAAGGCGGGGTCGGTGGCGCCGCCGGCGGCGGCGACGCCAACGGCGGAGCCGTCTTCGCCTACGGGGTGACGCAGATCGATACCGTGACGTTCTCCGGGAACACAGCCCACGGGGGAGACAGCGTTGACGGCGCCGGTGGAATCGGAGCCGGCGGCGCGCTCTTCGTCGATACGGTGGACCTGCCGCTCGCGATCGAGCACACCACCTTCGCCGCCAACGAGGCCTTGGCGGGGAGCGGGGCCGGCGGTGCCGGCTCGGCCGAAGGTGGGGGGATCTCCGCCAACGATGGCGTCACCGTGTTCGGGTCCCTCTTCGAGGGGAACATCGCTACGGTCGGCGGAACGAGCACGAGCTCCGCCTGTTTCGACCCGGGCTTCTCCGGCCCATTGCCCTACCTGAGCAGCCTTGGCTTCAACGTCCTCTCGGGTCAGGTCGGGGCGTGCGCCTTCGACGCTGCAACAGACGTGCTGGACGCCGGCCCGTCCCTGCTGCCACTGGGCGAATACGGTTGCAGCACGGCGCTGCCCGACGGCAGCTGCCTGCC
>JAGQSN010000059.1:0-10404 GCA_020439555.1 Acidimicrobiales bacterium
GTCAGGTCCTGGGTCTGGAGCCACGTGCCCGTCGCCCCGTCGTAGACGACGACACGCTGCGCGACCAGGTCGAGAAATGGGGACTTGGACGGCCGGGGCCCGACTTGGTCTGTCGACCTTCCACGTGAATCTGTAAACATCTAGCAAACACTAGAGAAGAAAGAGGGAGTACTCCACATGGTGCCCAGCCCCGCGGGCAGTGGTGGCAGAACGTCGATCATCGAGTACGAATCGCCAACCAAGCGGATGCCAGCCTCCGAGACCGAAGTCACGAGACTCTCCGAAGACGTCCGCGGAAGACTGGGGAGCGTGACGGAGTCACCATGGTTCGAGCATCGAAGGGGGCCGACGTGGCAGTTGGGCTGATCTCGCATACTGACCTGCTGGCCAAGACGCGGAGTCTCCGATTGGCGGCGGGCCGAGATGACGTCGTGGGCGTCCACACGGAGCTGTTCCGCCTGCGATCTGCCTTGGTCGATCACCTGAACGCAGAGCGAGGCGACTTCGCTGTATTGCCCGACAATCTGCGGGCCGTCGCGATCCATGGTCAGGATCAGGTGCTGCGTCTGATCGACGACCTGTTGGCGGCGGTCGATGCGGATCACGATTGCACCTGCATCGTTCGGGCCATCGAAGTCGACGTGGCGCTTCAACGGCAGGCCCGGCTGGAGCAGGCCATCTTGACGATGACTCCGCCAACTCGAGGTGCGTAGAGCAGGAGTCGTCCAGCGACGCGCGGCGGGATGTCCGGGTCCTCAGTCCTCGCCGGGCTCATACGTCCAGTCGGGGCGCTTGCGCCGATACGACTCGTCATAGCTGGCCCGACCCTCGACGAGGTCCACCAGCTTGGGCATCGGCCTGTCGCCGGGTAGCGGACACCGGCCCTCGTCGAGGTGTTGCGCGAGCTCGTCGGGGAACGAACGGAGCACGCTGGCGACGACTCGACGCTCTTCGGTGGCCAGGAAGCATCGGCTTCCATCGGTGACTCGATCGAGCCAACCGGCGAGGGCGGCTACGTCAGCGACCGTGGCGCGGCCGCGCTCGACTCGGTCCAGCAATCGGGTGATCTCTGCCGAACCGAGCTTGCACGGCGGGCACTGGCCGCAGGACTCGATCGACAGGAAGTGTGAGAACCGGCGGGCGGCACCGATCATGCATGCCGTGTCGTCGTAGACGATGAAACCGGCTGAACCCATGCCGCTGCCGATCGACTCGAATCCTTCGTAGGAAACCGGAACGTCCAACTGATCGGCGGTGACGACCGGGTTCGCCACTCCAGAGAACACCGCCTTGATGCGTCGCCCCGGGGAGGGGCCGCTCCCAACCACGTCGATCACCGCACCCAGCGGTGTGCCCATCTCCACCTCGCCGACGTCGGGAGCGACGACATCGCCGACCACCGTCGCCACGATCGTGCCAGGCGACCGCTCGGTTCCCATGGAGCGGAACGAGGTCGCACCGTTGGCGAGAATGTGCGTGGCGTTGGCGAAGGTCTCGACGTTGTTGACGAGCGTCGGATTCGGTTCATCCGTGCGTTGCCGGTCTCCGTGGGGCGTCGCCTCCCAGCCCTCCTGCGGTGAGGCCGCGAACAGCCCGTGTTCGTAGGGCGGCAGCCAGCGGGGCAGCGGGGGCTTGCCCTCGATGACCTCGAGCATCGCCTTCTCCTCACCGAACAGGTACTCGTCGGGCCCGGCGACGACGGTGACCTCGCAATCGACCGCGAGGTCTGCCCGTTGCAGTTCGGCGACGGCTCGGATGATGCGATTGCGCTCAACCTCGAAGCCGGACTTCAGGCACACGTAGGCCGCGTCGGCATCGATGGCGAACGCGGCGATCATGAGCCCCTCGGCAACCTGGTACGGGTTCGCACGAAGCAGCGCCCGATCCTTGAACGTCCCCGGCTCACCCTCGGCACCGTTGCACACCAGATACCTCTTTCCTCCCTGCTGACGGGCGATCCCTGCCCACTTCGTTCCGGTCGGAAAGCCTCCTCCGCCGCGACCTCGTAGACCCGACGCGGCGATGAGCTCGATGGTTGCTGCAGGGCCGAGTCGTCGGGCGGTGGCGATCCCTCGTCCCCCCACGTCGGTGGCGAGGTAGTCGCCGATCGACTCGATGGGATGCTGGGGAAGCAGACGCACGGCGAGACCTCGACTCTCGAAGCGAACCTCTTGCGAGTTCTTCTACCAGATGTAGGAACTAGACGAGACGTCCGGGTGCCACTACGAGCGTCGATCGCGCCCAGGTGTCGCCGCCCGTCTCAGATCAGGCCGAACGACGCCATAGCGTGGGCGACCTTCGTGAATCCGGCGATGTTGGCGCCCGCTACGTAGTTGCCGGCAGAGCCGTACTCCTCGGCCGTCTCGTGGCACGTGCGATGGATGGTGACCATGATTTCGTCGAGCTTCTCCTCGGTGTGGGCGAAGGTCCAGGAATCGCGGCTGGCGTTCTGCTGCATCTCCAGCGCGGAGGTGGCGACGCCCCCGGCGTTGGCGGCCTTGCCGGGACCGAACAAGACGCCAGCCTCGAGGAGGAGCGCTACGGCGTCAGGGGTGCAGGGCATGTTGGCTCCCTCTGCCACCGCCCGACACCCGTTGGACAAGAGCTGCTTCGCTGCGACGTGGTCGAGCTCGTTCTGGGTTGCGCAGGGGAGCGCCACATCGCAGGGAACCTCCCACAGTGGCGCCGGACCGTAGCTGGCGGTCGGCCGCTCGTGAGCGTAAGCGGCGAGCGACGTGCGCTCGACCTCCTTGCAGCGCTTCACCACGTCGAGATCGATGCCCGACGGGTCGTGGAGCGTACCGCCCGAGTCCGAGCACGCGACCACCAGTCCGCCCATCTGCTGCACCTTCTCGATGGCGTAGATGGCGACGTTCCCCGCGCCGGAGACGACGACGGTGGCTCCGTCCAAGCCGGTCCCGCTGGCCCGCAACATCTCCTCAGCAAAGATCGCTACGCCGTAGCCCGTTGCCTCCTTGCGGACGAGAGAACCACCCCAGTCCAAGCCCTTGCCGGTGAGAACGCCCGACTCGTAGCGGTTGGTGATCCGCTTGTACTGCCCGAACAGCCAACCGATCTCGCGGGTTCCCACGCCCATGTCGCCGGCGGGGACGTCTGTGTACTCACCGAGGTGCCGGTAGAGCTCGGTCATCATCGACTGGCAGAACCGCATGACCTCGTCGTCGCTGCGCTCCTTGGGGTCGAAGTCCGCACCACCCTTACCACCGCCGAGTGGCATCCCGGTGAGCGCGTTCTTGAAGGTCTGCTCGAACCCAAGGAACTTGACGGTGTCGAGCACGACGGACGGATGGAAGCGCAGCCCACCCTTGTAGGGGCCCAGCGCGCTGTTGAACTCGACGCGGAAGCCACGGTTGATGTGGATCTCGCCGGTGTCGTCCTGCCATGGGATGCGAAAGATGACCTGGCGCTCGGGCTCGCAGATCCGCTGGATGATCTTCGAGCGTGCGAACTCCGGGTGCTTGTTGAGCACGGGACCGAGTGAGCCGAGCACCTCGCGAACAGCCTGGGCGAAGTCCACTTCCCCGGGGTTCCTGCGGACCACGTCGTCGTAGATGGTGGTGAGGTCGAACTCGGGTCGGGCCATGGGGTCTCCGGGGGATGGCCGCGGTCCGTCGAGCGCGGCGGGTGGTCATCTCGTGGGCGCTTCCGCGAGCCAGAACAGTTCGGCCTCGTCGTCGCCCAGGTTGCGCCAACGAGCGATCGCGTCCTCGGCGACCCGCAGAGCATCCCCGCCGCGCATCACCGGCGTGTCGGCGCCAAGGTCTATGAGCACGAGCCCCCGGGCGACGAGGACGAGTTCGGGGCCCTTGTGGGTGAACGGGGGTCGTCCAACCGCGGCACGCTCCAGTCGGATGCGGTACACCGACGAGCCGTGTTCGGGGGCGTCGAAGAGGGGGGTCGCCCCGTCCTGCACTGACCGAGCATCGCGGCGCGCAAGCACGTGGCCTCGCGGAGGGACGTCACCGAGCAGGTCGTCGATGCCGGTCCCGAGCGCGTCGCTCAAGACGACCAGGGTCTCGAGCGACAGGCCCCGTCGGCCGGACTCCGCCTGGGAGATCGCGGCGGGTGTCACCATCGCCAACTCGGCAAGCTGCCGTTGGGTGAGGTTGCGCCTCCCGCGGAGGCGTCGCAGTCCCTCGCCCAAGCGGCCGGTGACCAGATCGCGGCCGACCTGGGGCTCTGTATCGGGCCCTTCCATGCGCAGCTCGGCCATGGCCCCTTGCACGCGGCTGCTCCTCCCCTCGGCCTTGGCGACGCGGAGGGCACCGTTGCGCAGCTCGATGACGACTTGCGCGATCTGACCGATGGTCGTGACCACCGTCGGGGCGACGGCTGGACGAGGAACCGGCCAGCACGCTACGGCCCCGAGCTCAAAGAGGCGGGGGCAGCAGCGTCGGTAGAGCTCGATGGCGACACCGGAGCCGTGCCGCGCCTCGACGGTGTGGAGCCCGCTCACCACCAGGCGTGGGCGTGCCGTCGCTGTCCGCACGATCGTCGCCGTCGCCGTCTCGAGGTCGGCGGGAAGCTGGAGGGCGAGGCGGGTGACCTCGATCTCGGTGTGGGCCAACGCGGGCGGTTCGTCGAGCGCGATCCACGCTGAGTCGGTGGGACGGTGACTCACGAACGCGCGAGCGAGGGCGTCCTCGGCGGCTGCGTGCTCACCGAGGAGCACCACGTTGTCGCCAGCGAGGAGCCCGCCTTCCAGCAGGTCGTCCAAACCGGAGACGCCGCTCGAGGCGCCGGAAGTGGAGAGCGCAGCCACCTACTGAGTGTAGCGAGAGTAACCTATTGATGCGATGAGAACACTGATGCTATCGCATGCGCGGGCACCAGGTGGGCGGGTCGGCGTGATGGTTGAGGTCGATGATCTACCTGCACGACCAGACGGATTTCGGTGCATCCAGAGCGCCGTACACTTGGACCTTTGACGTCGCATCAGAGCCCTGGGTCCTCGTCGATGAGGCGGCCGAGGAGGGCACCGACGGTGAGGTCGCCGATGGCTCCTAGTTCGTTGAGGCGAATCCGCCCACTTCGGTCGATTGCGATCAGGCTCGGAGTGCCACGGAGGCCGAACCGCTTCATTGTGACGGGCATGCCCCTCGCCTGCTCGTGGCGATCGACCGCCACCGGAAACTCGATGCGGTACTCGTGGAGGAAGGCTTCGAGCGAGGTCGGCCCCATGGCGTCGTGGTGCTCGAAGACGGTGTGCAGGCCCAGCACCGTGAGGTCGTTGCCGAAGGTCTGTGCGATGCGTTGGGCCTGGGGCAGGCCGTGGCTCACGCAGCCGGGACAGAGCATCTGGAAGGCCTCGATCACGACTACTCGCCCGACAAGGCTCGCCAAGGTGATTGGGCCGTCCACGTTGAACCAACGCGAGACGTCCAGCTCAGGGGAGCTCGGCGGGGTCGGTGGCGTGCCCACGAGCGGTCTACCTCCCTTGCTCGGCGGAGCCGGCCCAAGTCCCAGATCGGTTGACTTCGTGGCGCGTCAGCGCGTCGGCGAGGGAAAGGCCGGTGAGCTCGCCGGTAAGGGCGCGCAGGACGGCTGTCCAGGAGTGGTGGATGCCGCAGGGGTAGGCGCGCTCGTGGCAGCCGACGTCGTCGATGGCGCAGCGCTCCGCCCCGAGCGATCCCTCCACCGCGATGACGGCCTGGGCGATGTTGACCTGACTCGCATCGCGTGCGAGTGCGCAACCTCCACCGGGTCCTCGGGTGCACTCGAGGATCCCAGCACGTGACAGGGCGGCTACCAGCATGGGGATGTTGCCCGCTGAGATGCTGCTCGCCTCAGCGATCTGGGACGAGGTCTGTTTTTGCCCTGGCGGCAGCGATGCGAGGTAGAGGAGGATGCGGATGGCGTCCCCGCTTCGCTTGGTGAGTGCCAGCCGCATCGTGAGAGGCTATCGAGCGCCCACGGCGGTCCGTTGGGGGCTCGACGACGCCCGTGTCAGGGCTTCGATGGCGGCGGTGAATCGGCCGCCGAGCGCCCCGGGGTCGGGGAGGAGGTTCGGATCGCAGAGGATGCCAACGTTGATCTGGTCGCGTTGGCTGATGACCGTGACGTTGAGCCCAATACCGTCGAGCAGTGGCCCCAAGGGATAGGTGGCGAGGACCTCTGAACCGGCCAGATAGATCGGGACGGGTGGCCCGGCGACGTTGGACACGATCAGGTTGTAGAAGGGTGGGAGGCGCGAGGTGAGTTCCACGCGTCTCGCCAGGCGAGCACCGGTGGAGATGAGCCATGGCGGCACGACGCCGGCCCATCGCTCGATCAGGTCGTTGCCCATCGTGGCGTGTTCGGCCTTGGCCGCCTTCGTCGCCTCGGCGAGCAACTCCAGCCGATCTACCGGATCGGCGACGTTCACGGGAAGGGGGACCAACATCGCCGAGGTGTGGTTTCCGAACCGGGCCTCAGGGTGGGACGCGCGGATCGAGATCGGGACCGCCGCGATGATCGTTCCGGCCAGATGCTCGCCATCGAGGACGTCGCGCAGCGACGACGCGACCGCAGCGAGGACCACGTCGTTCAGCTTGACGTTGAACGCGCGCGCTGTGGCCTTGGCATCGTCAAGGGAGCAGGCGGTCAGCGCGACGGCGCGGGAACAGCCGAGCGTGCGGTTGAACGAGGTCCGTACGGCCTGCTGACGAACGATGCCGCGATGGATGGGAAGGAGCCCCCCGGCCAGCCGACCGAGCCCGGTCAACGTTGCGAGCGCAACCGGGACCCGCCCCAGTCGCTGGACCACCTCACCCGGCGTGGCCACGAGCAGCTGCCAACGCGAGGGCACCGGCTCTGCCTCCCGCCCACCGTCGAGGGGTTCGATCTCCACATCGGGGTCCAGATCGAACAACGCGGCCATGAGCTCCATGCCGGCGCCGCCATCCATGAATGCATGGTGGAACTTCGCGACCACCGGGATGGTGCCATCGGCCATCCCGTCGAGCACGTACATCTCCCACAGGGCCTTGTGTCGGTCGAGCGGGCGTGCTGCGATTTCGCCGGTTACAGCCTCGACGTCCCGCCAACTGGCTCCGGCGGGGAGCGCCCTCAGGTGGACATGGTTGATGGGGTCGAAGTCGGGGTCGTCGACCCATCGCAGCGCCCCCAGGCCTCCTGGGGGCTCGACGAGCCGCCATCGGAGGGGCGGGACGGCCGGGAGCCGACAGCGGACAACTTCGCGGATCTGGTCGCGAACTTGGACTGTCGATCGTGCACCAGGGGCGAGCACCAGCACGCCGGTCACGTGCAGGAGCATCGAGCGGGTCTCCGCTCGCACGAACATCGTGTCCATCCCTCCGAGGTACCTCATGGTGGTCCCCCTTTTCGATCAGCCGGCCGATCTTGGCCTGCACAATGCTTATTCATAGTGCGAGGATCTAGGTATCTCGTCAAGGGTTGACGTCGGCTCGCGGTCATGGGAACGGATCCCTCAGGGTGGACGGGGACGCTGGGTCGACTCGTGCCGGCCCGCGCGGCGCGCCACGTTGCGTCGATCGTGGCCGCGGCCAACGCGGCACCGGCGATACGGGGGAGCCCGACGGCGGTCGCTATCCCGGCGCTGTTGATGGCGGCGAGGCCGAACCACGATCGGGTCGACGCGAAGCCTGCGGCCAGCCGCTCGGGCCCTCCTCCGCGCAGCATCGGGAGCAGGTAGGCGAGCGAGCCCCACAGGATCTGGCCGTAGCCGGCGACGACGAGCACGACGAGCCATCGATCCGCCAGCAAGGGCTCCGCCCGCGATGCTGCCCGGGCGGCAACGATCACCGCCATCGCCCACCACGCTGCCCCCGTCCACAGTGCCACGAGGCGGGGGCCGGCCCACCGCAGCTGACGGCGGCTCGGGCGGGGGAGCAGCGCGATGACGGCAGCGATCCCCGTGGCGTATCCCACCAGCGCAGCGGCAGCCGCACGTGGTGTGCCGACGGCCAACGCGGTCGTGGCGCCGCTGAGTGCGGCGGCCTGCCAGCTCGCGAGGCACCAGAGTCGGCGGGTTGTCGCATGCCCGGACATGCGTGAGCGGCCAACAGTCGCAGCGAAGTACGGCAACGTCCCGCCAACGACCAGGCCGACCAGCCCCAGAAGGTTGGCCACGAGGTGAGCCGAACGCAGCGAGGTATGCGGGCCGTCGACGGCCATGCGCACACCGAGGGCGACGCCGATCAGACCGAATGCCACCGCGCCGAGGTACGTGGCGACCGCGGGGTCGAACCGGCGCTTCCTCCCTCGGGCAGCGGTCGAAGCCAGCAGGACCCCCAGGAGCACCAAGCCGAACACGTACAGGGTTCCGGCCAAGCCAACGACGGCCTCAGGGGCGTCGCCCCTGCGACTGGCGACGACGCCGATCGCACCCAACGCGATGGTCCACCGTTGGGCCGAAGCCCAACCGTCGAGCGGGGCGGGCGCCGTAGACCACGTCACCGTGAAGAGCTGCGAAGTACCGCTGATGGCCAGCACCACCGCCCCCGAAAGGAACAGGTGCATGGGCACCCACCGCGCCTCACCGGCAACCGCGGTAGCGACGGCGATCAGCCCGAGCGAGAGGCTGAGTCGCAGCGTCCGACGGGCCTGGGCATGGACGAGGGGGACCCGGCGGGCCAAGCGGTCGGAGCCAGTGGTGTTCATCGCCTGCAACGACTCATCGGCCCGGCGTTCACTCGCTCAGGACGCGCCGAAGGACTTCGGCGCCCGAGTGCTCCACGTCCTTTGTGGCCGTGACGAGGATCAGGTCCTGGGATCGCGCGACGGCACGCAGGCGCTTGACCGCTTCGTCGGTGACTCCCTGTCCCAGCTCGACGCGGTACCGGCGGCCGAACTCGTCGAAGCGATCGACTCGGTGGTCGTACCAGCGACGCAGATCGCTGCTCGGCGCAACATCCTTGGCCCACTCGTCGATCGGTGCAGTGGCCTTGGTGACCCCCCGGGGCCAAAGGCGATCCACGAGCACCCGGTGGCTATCCGATGAACCGGGAGCGAGGCCATAGATGCGTCGGACGGCGATGGACGGCATGGTCGATCAGTACAACCCGAGCTCGAGACGTGCGTCCTCGCTGATGCGTTCCATCGACCAGGGCGGGTCGAAGACCAGTTCGATGTCGGCCCGGTCCACGCCGGGGACCTGCTCGACCACGTGCTGGGCCTCGTCACGCAGCACGTCGCCCATGCCACAGCCCGGTGCGGTCATCGTCATGTCGATCTCGATCCGACGGGAGCCATCCTCGACGACCTCCTCGCATCGATAGACGAGTCCGAGATCGACGATGGAGATCGGGATCTCGGGGTCGTACACGGTGGCCAGTGCCTCGATGACCAGATCGAGGTGGAAGGGCTGGTCGGACCCGACCAAGACGCGCCGCTCCGGGGCCTCGAGACCCACGGCGTCGGCATCGGTGGCATCGATGCGCAGCAGGGTGCCCATCTCGGTGCGAAGGGTGAGGCTGCCGCCTCGTTGCTGGACCACCTGGACCTGCCCGCCCTCGCCCAGCTCCACCGGCTGCCCCAGGGGCACGGTGGTCGCCGAGCACGCCCGTCGGAGGCTCACCCACCCGTCGCCACCCGGGCCGGTCATGGTGCCGCCTCGATCGCTGGCCGACGCTGCTCGAGGCCATCCCGCAGGTGCTGGCGCAGCCACGCGACATCGACGGACTCGAGCACTTCGCTGGCGAACCCCTCGATCAACAGCTGGCGCGCGTGCCACTCGGGGATGCCGCGGCTGCGGAGGTAGAAGACAGCCTCGTCGTCGAGCTGACCGACGGTCGCCCCATGGCTGCAGCGGACGTCGTCGGCTTCGATCTCGAGCCATGGACGCGCGTCGGCTTCGGCTGTCGGGGCGAGCAGGAGGCTCGCGTTGCGCTGGTGCGCCGAGGTCCCCGTGGTCCCCGGTCGGACGAGGACGCGGCCAGTGAACGCGGCACGGGCCCGGGCACCGACGATCTCCCGGAAGCGCTGTTCGCTCGTGGTGTCCGATCCCCGGTGGTCCACGGTCACGAGGTGGTCGTGGTGGTCGCTGGGGCCGGCGAAGACGAGCCCGTCGAGCTCGACCGAGGACCCGTCGCCAGCGCAGACGACATCCCACGTCACGCGCGTCGTCGAGGCCCCCAGGGTGAAGGAGTGGGCGCGCAGGCAGGCGCCCGGACCGAGCGCCACCGACACGTGGCCGGCGTGAGCGGACCCCGCTGCTCCCTGCTCCACCCGGTGGTAGGCCAAGGTGGCTCCCGCGCCGACCTCGATCGTCGTGGAGGCGTTGACGGCCGCCGCGCCGTCGAGCCCGACGTGGGATTCGACGACGGTGACGGTGGCACCGGCCTCGACCCGGATGAGCGTCGTCGGGTGGTGCGCAACCGGCCGGTGGCCAGCGGGTGCGGTCACGTGCACGACATGAGCGGC
>JAGQSN010000059.1:10521-11015 GCA_020439555.1 Acidimicrobiales bacterium
CTGCCGGGCAGCGGTGGTCCGACGGTCGGAGGCTGAGCACCTCGACGACGTCGGTGTCCCCGTCACGAGACGCCAGATCGGCGATCGGCCGGCCGTTGACCAACACGAGGCGGTTGGCGGGACCGTCGCCGGCGAGGCGGGCGATGGTCGGGGCATCGACGTCGACCTGGTCGTCGGCAGGGTCCGCCGCCATCGCCTCGAGCAGAGCGTCCACGTCGCTGTAGCGCCAAAGCTCGTCTCGCGTGGTGGGGGGCCGGTGGTCCGCGAGCCAGCGGACGGCATCGGCACGCACATCGCTGCGCCACGACGGCTCGACAGCAGCCGAAGGTGCCACCGCCGCGGGGATCACGATCCCACCGCCTCAGGCTCGGGTCGCGGGCCGTAACCGTACTGCTCGAGCTGCTGCGCCAGTGCAGCGTCACCGGAGCGCTCGATCCGCCCTCCTCGGAGGACGTGGACCACATCGGGTCGGACCAGGTCGAGGAGCCGGGGGT
>JAGQSN010000425.1 GCA_020439555.1 Acidimicrobiales bacterium
TGTTCAGCCATGCCGTAGGGACCCCCGTACCCTCCGGGCCCCCCGTAGCCGGGTGGGCCCGGAGGCGGATAGCTCGGCGGCGGTGGGTATTGATCGGACACTGCTGGCTCCTATGTGCGGGTTTGGCGCGGCTGCATACCTAGCTCATGGTGCCAACGCGATCGGCGTCGAGGGACGATGAGTCCTGCCGTGTCCCGCTATATCGGGAAGGTCACCCAGCGCGCACGAGGATCGGCAGCAGAACCGTCGGGCGCTCGCTCGGTTTCGATCCGCTCTACTTCACCAGGTCAGCCGAGGCGCTCGATGATCGTCACGTTCGCCTGTCCGCCGCCCTCGCACATCGTCTGGAGGCCGTAGCGGCCACCCGTCAGTTCGAGCTGGTTGAGCAGCGTCGTCATCAGGCGTGCACCGGTCGCCCCCAACGGGTGGCCGAGAGCGATCGCGCCACCGACGGGGTTGACCTTCGTCATGTCGGGGTCGAGTTCCTTGGCCCACGCCAACACGACCGAGGCGAATGCCTCGTTGATTTCCACAGCGTCGAGGTCGTCCATCGACATGCCGGTCTTGTCGAGCGCGTACCGCGTTGCAGGGATCGGGGCGGTGAGCATGTAGATCGGGTCATCGCCACGAACGCTCATGTGGTGAATGCGCGCCCGCGGCGTGAGGCCGTGGTCCTTCACCGCCTGCTCCGACGCGATCAGGAGGGAGGCCGAAGCGTCGCTGATCTGGCTGGCGACAGCCGCAGTGACCCGGCCACCCTCGACGAGCGTCGGCAGGCTACGGATCTTCTCCCAGTTGGGTTCCCGCGGGCCTTCGTCCTGGCTGAGGTCGTTCAGGGGTGCGATCTCGGGATCGAAACGACCCTCGGCCCGGGCCTTGAGCGCGCGGGTGTGGGACTCGACAGCGAACTCCTCCATGTCGTCCCGGGAGATGTCCCACTTCTCGGCGATCATCTCCGCGCCACGGAACTGGCTCACCTCATCGGGGCCGTAGCGGGCGACCCAGCCGGGCGAGGTACTGAAAGGATCAGGGAAGCCGAGGTCCGCAGCCAGGGTCATTGCGGAACTGATCGGGATCTGGCTCATCTGCTGCACACCACCGGCGACGACCAGGTCGTTCACGCCGGCCATGACCGCCTGGGCAGCGAAGTGGATCGCCTGCTGGGCGGAGCCGCACTGGCGGTCGACAGTCGTTCCAGGAACGTGCTCGGGCCCACCCGCGACGAGCCAGCAGGTACGGGCGATGTCACCCGCCTGACCGCCGACGGAGTCGACATTGCCGAAGATCACGTCCTCGACCGCACCTGGGTCGATACCAGTGCGGTCGAGCAACGCCTTGATCGAGGCGGCACCGAGGTCCGCCGGATGGATCTGGCTCAGCGCGCCACCGCGACGTCCCACTGGGGTGCGGACGGCGTCGACGATGTAGGCCTCGGGCATGTCAGTGCTCCTGCATTCGGGGTAAATCGAAAACCTAACGCCCCGTCAGGAAAATCCCCAGGTTCGCATTCCAGGACGTGATCGACCTCACCCCGGTCGAACCCCCAGACCCCGACCACGCAGGAAAGCATGCGGTAGTAGGTTCTTCGGACCGTGAGTGCGCCCGATTTGGGAGGCCCGATGGACCGACGTTGGTTCTGCTCGATCCGTGCGATCGTGCTCGGTGCGGGGATCGCCCTCCTCTCGAGCGGGTGCAACCTCTATGCGTGGGGCAGCAACGACGTCGGGCAGTCGGGCGACGGCACCCGCGTGAACCGTGATGCCCCCGCTCCAGTCCTACGGAATCCGGGGTGGCTGTCCATGGAGTCGGGCAGCCACGGGACATGCGCTATCGACCTGGATCGATCGCTGTGGTGTTGGGGGTACGGGGCAGCAGGCGAACTTGGTCTGGGACCGAGCGTCAGGCCCTACGCCCAGACCGCACCGGCACGGGTCGGCTCAGCCACCGACTGGCAACAGGTCAGCATGGGGGGCTTCGCCGGATCTCTGCCCGAGTTGGACGCCCCTCTGGGTGCCGCGACGTGTGGGATCAGAGGCGGCGGCCAACTGTGGTGCTGGGGCCTGCCACCGGTAGCGGGACCGTCGGTTCCGTCCTCGCCGGTCTTCTCGCCGACAAGGGTCGGTACCGAGAGCGACTGGACCGCCATCGACGTGGGAGCGTTCCACGCCTGCGGAATCAGAGGCGGCGGCCAACTCTGGTGCTGGGGGCGAAACGACTTCGGCCAGATCGGAGACGGCACGAACATCATGCGACCGACGCCGGTACGCATTGGCTCCAGGACCGACTGGACCGCAGTCTCGGCGGGCTTCTCGGTGCACACGTGCGGAATCGCCGGCGGCTCCCCCTACTGCTGGGGCCACAACGAGACCGGCCAACTCGGCGACGGAACGACTGTGGACCGCAACGTACCGACGCCTGTTCTGGACACCGACGGTGTGACATGGACCGACATCGGTACCGGAGGGAGGGGCGAGTATGTCTGGTACGACCCATGGGGTCCGAGCAGCACCTATGGCGCCTACACGTGTGCGCTAGGGGCAGACGGGACGGCGAGATGTTGGGGTGCCAACGACTTCGGGGGCCTCGGCGACGGAAGCCGGACTTCCAGATCGACGCCGGCGCCGGTCACGGCATCGCAAGCCTTCACATCGCTTTCAGTGGGTGGACTGTTCGCGTGTGGCCTGACATCCGAAGGCCAGGCGTGGTGCTGGGGCTCAGTGCCGGAAGGTTCACGGCGAGACGCTCTTCCACCGGGAGCCACGCTGTCGCCGGCGAGATTGATTCACGACGGCTGGATGTCGCTTTCGGTAGGCGGCAGGTTCGCCACCGGGATCAGGCCTCCGGAACACGTCGCCTGACGGACCCCCCGTCTCGCTGCCTCGCTTCGTGTTTCCCCTGTGGTTCTGCACCGTCGGAGGTGCAGAACCACAGGGGAAACAGAACAGCCGTCCAATCCAGCTGTTCGGACGGAAGCGCTCAGATGCCGAGCAGGGCTGCGACACGGCGCCGATGCCATGCAGCGTCGCCCCACGTCCTGGCCAGAGCCTCGGCCCGCTTCAGATAGAGGTGAAGATCACACTCGACCGTGTACCCGATCGCGCCGTGGCACTGGAGGGATTTCCGAGCTGTCAACCGTGCAGCGTCGGACGCGAGCGCCTTGGCCGTCGACACTGCACGGGCAGCATCAGGGTCGTCGACCGTCATCGACCACGCCGCTGCGTACACAGCGGGCGCCGCAAACCGGAGTCGCATGGCTGCGTCGGCGAGGTGATGCTTGACGGCCTGTTGGGAACCGATGGGCACACCGAACTGACGGCGTTCCTTCACGTACTCGACGGTGATGTCGAGCATGCGCCGCCCCAAGCCGACGAGTTGGGCTGCCGTGGCAAGGGCTCCACGGTCGAAGGCCTCTTGCGCAGGTTTCCCTGAAGCGAACCCGCCGCCCGATTCCCAGACACCGAGTTGCACGACTCGCCGACCGGCATCGACCGTGTCGGCGAGGGTGCGGCGTCTCTCGGCATCGTCGCCCACGGCGAGACCGTGTTTGACCCTGGATGCCTGCCAGGTGCCGTCGTCCCCCTGGTCGAGCGAGATCAGGTAGGTGATCTCATCCCCCCACGGGACCAGCGTCGAGCCCAGAGGCAGAGCCGATGCCTGCCGGCGACCGTCGAGGAGCTCCTCCAGCACACCGTGGGGATCGTCGACTGCGTCGAGGAGCGGTGCCGTGACGCAGGCCGTTTCCACGAATGGGTGCGGCAGGGCGGCGTAACCGGTCTCCTCGGCGAGGAGCACCCAGTCGAGCGGGCCCATGCCGAGCCCTCCTCTGTCCTCGGACACACCGATGCCGAGCACACCCATCTCCGCAAGGTCCGACCAGACCTTGGTGACCCTGGCCCCCTCAGCACGGGCACCTTCGCCCTTCCTCGCACCGTGTGCGTCCGCACCGTCGGGCCACGCAGCACGCACGACCTCACCAGGACACTCTTTGGCCAGCAGATCGGCGACAGCATCGCGAAAGGCGAGTTGGTCGTCGGTGAAAGCGAACCTCACGGCTGTCCTACTTCCTCGGCAGGCCGAGGACCCGCTCGGCGGCGATGTTCCGTTGAATCTCGTTCGTGCCCGCGTAGATCGGACCCGATAGGGCGAACTGCCAGCCCTTGGACCACTGCGAATCAAGCTCTGCCTCGGCCCCGAGCAGGTCGAGCGCCGTCTCGTGCAGGTTCACGTCCAATTCGGACCACCAGAGCTTCACGAAGCTCGACGTCGCTCCGGCAGGTCGGCCTTCAGCATCCTCAGTGACCGTCTGGAGCGTCTGAAGCCGGTATGCCTCGGCTTCCATCCAGCCCTGCACGACCCGGTCCCTGAGCCCCGGGTCCAGACCGTGTGCGGAGTCGCCGCTCGCCCGACCGGAACGTTCCCGGTACGCATCGACGAGTCGATCGGCCGTCGCAGTGAAACGACCCGGAGCGCGCAGGGTGAGACCACGTTCTGACGAAGTGGTCGCCATCGCCACGGACCAACCTTGGCCGACCTCGCCGAGCACGACGCCGCCAGGAATGGCGTCATCCGAAAGAAACGCCCCGTCGAAGAACACCTCGGCGAAGCCCTCGTCTCCGTCGAGTCGACCGAACCCGCGCACCGTCACACCTTCGAGGTCCAACGGTACGAGTAGGTAGGTCAGCCCGCGGTGACGCTCGCTGCCCGGTTCGGTCCTGAAGAGCCCGAAGAGGTGGGTGCAGAACGCGCCCCTCGTCGTCCATGTCTTCTGACCATCGAGAACCCACCCGCCTCTGTCGTCGTCACGGCTGGCTCGGCATGTCAACGACGCCAGGTCCGATCCTGCGTTCGGTTCGGACCACCCCTGGCACCACAGGTCCTCAGCACTCGCCATGCGGGGAAGGATGTGAGCCTGCTGCTCGGGGGTTCCGAACTCGAAGATGGTCGGGGCGAGAAGGAAGATCCCGTTCTGTGTCACCCGTTGGGGTCCACCCGCCCGGTAGTACTCCTCCTCGAAGATAAGCCACTCCCACCGGCTGGCGGCACGACCGCCGAACTCCTCCGGCCACGATACGACCGCGTAGCGGGCGTCGAAGAGCGTGCGTTCCCAGTCGAGGTGCTGGGCGAAACCTTCCTTCGTGTCACCGGAGAGGATGCGTCCGTCGTGGCGGCTACGCCACGCTGCCAGCTCGGTTTCGAGCCATGCGCGCACCTCGGCACGGAACGCCTGCTCGTCATCGCTCCAGGTCAGATCCACGCCTTCGACGTTATCTGACGCCCCGTCAGGTCACAGAACCCTCACCACCGCCCTTGACAGAGCGGCTTTCCCCTGTGGTTCTGCACGACCAACGGTGCAGAACCACAGGGGAAAGCGCTTACGTCGAACGAGGACCAGGCGTTGTGTCTCCCTTCGCTTCTTCGCTGCTTCACTCCGGCGTTGCGATTCGTCGAACTACGCCGGGGATCGAGGCAGCCTTCGATCCCACCTCGATGTGGAACCGCATGTGAACGGAAGGTTGGAACAGGCTTCAGGCAGCCGATGTCGCCGACTCGCCTGTGGCCCGACCATCGAGGATCCCGCGAGCCGTTCTCACCAGAAGCCAGGGCTTCCGAGTGACCTCCCGATAGGTGAACTCGAACACCCGGTAACCGAGGAAGGTCAGTCGCCTTCGTCTCTCCGTGTCACGTTCCATCTGGGCGGCCGTTCGATGCCAGCGCTGACCGCTCACCTCGATCACGGACCGACTTCCCGGATAGATGAAGTCGACTCTCGCTACGAACTCCCCTTCGGGGGCGATCCGCTCCTGGCACTCAGGCAAGCGAACTCCGGCATCTGCCAGCACCCGCAAGGCAACGCGTTCGAGGTGACTCTCCGTCACCTGGCCGCTGGAGCGCTCCTGCAGGAGTCGTTCGATCACCTTCACCCCGCCTCGCCCGCTCTGCCTGCAGCGTTGGAGAGTCTCCTCCAACTCCTCAGCGGTAACCCGGCCCGAAGCCAAGGCTTCATCGAAAGCATCTTCGACAACCCAGTCTCGGATCTCCTTCCCCTTGCTCGCCGGCCCAGCGATCGACGCGAGGGAGAGGAGGGTACGAGCGACCGTCGTCGTGGGAATGCCGTCGACCTCGGTGATGTCCACGGGTTCGATCGTGCTGGTCGTACGCAATCGGGCGAGCTTCGACCGACAGTTCCGTGCTTCATGGATCATGACCTCAGGTTGAAGGTCCTCGGTGAAGCCATTGAGACCGTGGAGTGCTGCAGCTGTCCTGTGGGTCGCAACGCCACGAGCATCGAGACAAGCAATGAGGATGCGTTGTCGCAGGGTGCGCGGCGCGCCGGAGACTCGGTAGACCCGGCGGCCGACCCGCTCGAGAATCCGCTGCGACACGAGCCTGTCGAGTCGACGGCGGCTGATGCCTTCAGCATCGATCGCTGCGCGCGTGATCACGCCGTGACGAGACTCGGCGAGTTCGATCAGCGCGTGCGGGAGCGTGGACACGGCACCATTCCAGCAAGGGGCTCTGACAATCAGAGCCGACCCGCGACCATGATCGACCCGATGCCTGTGCTTTCCCCTGTGTTCTTGCACCAGGTGGGGTGCAAGAACACAGGGGAAACCACTCACGGCAGGCGGGAGGCGAGGGTTGTGAGGGTGTTGGTGGCTTCCGAGGTGATCTCGGCTATCAGATCGGCGACCTTCGGCAGCTCGTCGATCACCCCTGTGACCTGGCCGGTGGGGAGTACGCCCACTTCCGGGTTGCCGTCCACGAGGGCCGCCTTGATGAGCATCGGGGCGTTCGCGGCCAT
>JAGQSN010000006.1 GCA_020439555.1 Acidimicrobiales bacterium
GCGTCGCCTCGGCGTCGTTCCAGTAGCCCTGGAACACGTTCGGTCCCCGTACCCAGATCTCGCCCGGGTCACCGACCAGGGCGTCCTCACCGTCCAGGTCCACGAGTCGCAACTCCACGCCGTCGAGCGCAGCCCCCACCGAACCGGGCCGGTACGGGAGGCCGATGGCCGCCGTCACGACGGGTGACGCCTCGGTGAGGCCGTAGCCCTCCCCCACTTCGAGGCCGAAGCGGTCCTTCAGGATCCGCGACACGCCCGTGTCGAGAGGAGCGGCGCCGGAACTCGCGATCTTCACCGACGCGAAGGACTCCGAGTCGAGCGAGTACATCGAGGCCCAGGCCGCCCACATGGTGGGTGCGCCGGCGAGGACGTTGACCTCGTGCTTGGCGATCGCCTCGATGGCCGACACGGGATCGAAGCGCTCCACCAGAAGGACCGAAGCACCGGCCGCCAACGTCGCGCCGAGCACGACGTTCAAGCCGAATATGTGGAACATCGGGAGCACGCCGAACGCGACGTCGGCGGGATCACCGGTACCGTCGCCACGCAGCTTCAGCACCTGGTCGATGTTGGCCAGGAGGTTGCCGTGGGAGAGCATCGCCGCCTTCGGGAAACCGGCCGTTCCGCTCGTGAAGATCAGGACGGCGAGATCCTCACCGTCCCGGTCCACGATTGGTGCCGGCTCGGCGGCGAGCAGGTCGTCGAGGGCGACGGACCCTTCGACCTCGCCCCCCTTTCCGTGGATGACGAACTCGAGAACGGGCAGCTGTTCCGGATCCAGCCCTCGGGCTGCGTCACGTCCGGCGGCGCCGACGACCATGGCCCGCGCACCGACCGAGACGAGCTCCCGTTCGAGCTCCTTCGGCGGGCTGAGCGGGTTCAGGGGCACCGCGACGGCGCCCACACCGAGCACCGCCAGGTAGTTGACGACGAAGTACCAGTTGTTGGCGCAGAGGATCGCCACCCGGTCGCCGGGCTCGATGCCCAGACCCAACAGTCCGCCACGGAGGTGGGCGACCTGATCACGGAGCGTCCCGTAGTCGGTGGTCCGGCCACGGCTGATCAGGGCCGGAGCGTTGCTCGGGTGTTGCTCGATGATCGAGGCGAGATTCACGGGTGGGACCTCAGGACGAAAGCGGTGGTCGGATCGGCACGGAGCATCCCCAGGCGAGCCTCCGTACGTTTCCCGCAGAGAGCCTACGGCCGCTCGACGACCGTCACCAGCGACCCCCATGGCGACGGTCACACCGGCGTGACACGCGAACGGCCCGACCGGTGCCACACTGCCGAAGTGAGGACGAGTTCACTCAGGTGCACGGGACTGACGAAGCGCTTCGCGAGCGGCACCGCGCTCGACGGACTCACCCTCGACGCCGAGCCCGGGGAAGTCGTGGCGCTGCTCGGACCGAACGGTGCGGGGAAAACGACGACCATCCGGCTTCTGAACGGTGTCCTCGGCGCGGACGAGGGCAGCGCGACCGTCCTCGGCCTCGACCCGTGGACCCAGGGAACCGAACTTCGCCGGCGTACCGGAGTGCTCACCGAGAACGCCGGGCTCGACGAGCGCTTCACCGCCCTCGAGAACCTGATGTCGACCGCTGAGCTGCGCGGAATCGACCGTTCCGAGGGCCGTCGGCGTGGCGGGGAGCTCCTCGAGAGGTTCGGCATGGGTCACCGTGCCGACGCGAAGGTGCAGGGATTCTCGACCGGTCAACGCAAGCGCGTCGCTCTGGCCCGTTCCCTCCTGCACGACCCGGAGTTGCTCTACCTGGACGAACCCACCTCGGGCCTCGATCCGGCGGCGACCCGCGACGTCGTCGACCTGATCGCGACGTTGGCGTCCGAACGCGGCCGCACCGTGATCCTCTGCACCCACTTCCTCGGCGAGGCGGGCAAGTTGGCCTCGCGAATGGCTGTCCTGTTCCAGGGACGCATGCACGCCTTCGGCACCCCCGAGGAGCTCGCGTCCGAGCTCTGGACCGACACCGAGGTGTCCATCGGGCTGGCAGCCCCCGCACCACCGGAGCTGCTCGCTGCGCTGTCCGCGTTGCCCGAGGTCGTGCAGGCGGTTCCGACACCCGACGGTCTCCTCGTGCGTGTCCGTTCCGTCGACGCGACGCCGAACCTGGTCCGTGCATGCGTCTCGGCGGGAGTCGACGTGCTCGCCGTGACACCCAGGTATCCGACCCTCGAGGACGTCTACTTCGCCGTCGAGGCCAGGGCACAGGCGGCCGGTCTCGACGACGGCCTCGGCGCGAGGCCGGTGGCGTCGTGACGGCCTCGACGCGGGGGCGCGAACCGGTCGACTGGGGAGTCGTCAGGGCGATGCTGCGACGTGACCTCGGAGCGATCGCCCGCTCCAAGGCACTCCTCCTGCCGATGCTCTTCCTGCCGACGGTGCTGCTCGTGCTACTGCCGCTCTCCATCGGCCTGGCCGCCAACGGAAAGACGGTCAGGGTCGAACGAGCGCTGGAGTTCCTTCCCGACCGACTGGTGCAACCGGTGCTGGCCCATCCGTCCGACGAGCGACTCGTGATCCTCGTCCTCGGCTACCTCGTGGCACCGTTGTTCCTGATCGTGCCGTTGATGGTCTCCGCGGTCACTGCGTCGGACACGTTCGCCGGCGAGAAGGAACGGCGAACGCTCGAAACGCTGCTCCACCTCCCGATCCGCGACCGCGACCTCTACCTGTCGAAACTCCTCGGGGGATTCCTGCCCGCGACGCTCGTCTCCTGGGTGGGATTCGTCGTCTACGCGGTTCTGGCCAACATCGTCTGTTGGCCGGTCATGGGACGCGTCTTCCTACCGACGTGGCGCTGGATGATCCTCATCTTCTGGGTCGCGCCCGCGGTAGCAGCCCTCGGACTCGGCGTGATGGTCCGCGTCTCCACCCGGGTGAACACGACCCAGGAGGCCCAGCAGCTCGGCGGCGCGGTGGTGCTACCGCTCGTGATGCTCGCAGTTGGCCAGACGACCGGGCTGCTCCTCACCGGAGTCGCCACGGCGGTGCTGGCCGGTGCGGCGGTATGGGGGGTGGCGATCTTCCTCAACGTCCGGGGCGCGAAGGCGTTCACCCGCGACAGGATGGGAACGCGGCTCTGACCCGCGTCGGCTCAGGTGAGCAGGACGAGCTGGATCGTCGCAGCGAGCAGGATCATCGCCAGCAACACGGCGAGGATGATGGTGGTCCCTTGTCTCAAGGCTTCTCCCGGAGCGTGACGGGCGTGGCGATGCCACTCGGAGCGGACGGGTCGTCCGAGAGGTCGAGGAGCTTCACCTCGTCGCCGGTACCCAGACCGAGCTCCTCAGCGGCCGACGACCGGTCGACCGCGACCGACAGGAGGCCGTAGGAGTCCACGACGAGTCCGATCTCACCGGTCTTGATCTCCGCATAGGTCTCGACGCGAATGCCGGTTCGGGAACCACCGTCGAAGCGCAACCCGATCCGGTCGCCCCACGCTGCGACCTCGTCGGGATCGACGTTCAGCTGGATGTTCCCGAAGCGGTCCGTCCAGAGGACCTCGGCGACGAGCGCGCCATCCTCGAACCTGGTGATCGGGATCATCGCCGGCATCAGGCCGTTCGGGTCGACCTCGTCGCCGAGTTCCTCGACCGGCACCCCGGCGCAGAGGTGCGCAGCCGCCGGTGCGAACACGTCCCGCCCGGCGAAAGTGGGTCCTGGCGCCGCGAGCTGGTACTCGGGGTTCGTGAGCTCGAAGGCCCTCGTGGCGCCACCGACCATCGCGACGGCGGGGGCGAGCAGACCGTTGTCAGGACCGATCAGCACCGACTCACCGTCTCCGACTTCGATCGCGATCGCCCTGCGTTCGGTGCCAACGCCCGGGTCGACCACGGCCAGCACGACGCCCGGCGCGAGGTACTGGGCTGACCGGGCGAGCGCCAGGCCCCCTGCCCGCACGTCGTGCGCCGGGATCTCGTGGGTCACGTCGATCACGACCGTCGGGGGCGAGATCTGCCTGATGACCGAGTGCACGACACCGACGAACTCGTCGACGGTTCCGTAGTCGGACAGGAAGGAGATGGTCGGGTAGCTCGTCACTGGTCCAAGTCGTTCGGGATGCCCTGACCCTACGGTGCGCCGACCCCGACCGTGCAGCCGACCGGAACCGATCCGCCCTGCAGCGGGTTCGCTATCAGCCCGCTTCGGTGTAGCGGCGTTCCAGGTAACGGTCGACGTCGCCCCGACGGATGCGCAACGACTTGCCGATGCGCGTGGCGGCGAGCTGGTCGGACTTGATGAGCCGATACACCGTCATCGTCGACACGCGCAGCTCGGCGGCGACCTCGGCCACGGTCAAGAAGTTCGTCGATGGATCCTGCGCCACGCTGTCAGCCCTCCGTTGGCGGAACGACGCGACCGTAGTGGCGCCCCATAGCCGCTGCCAACGCCACGATGGTGGATACCCGGCCCGGCGACGCACGACTCGACCTAACGACCAGAGCGATCGACCGGCGCCGTCGACTGGCCCTATGGACCGATGGCGACGACGGTGGATCGGTTGTCGGAGCCGACGGCCGTCAGCCCAGTTCCCTGCTGCGTTCCGTGGCCGCAGCAACCGCACGGGCGAAAGCGGCGCGCACCGCGGCGTCCTCGAGGGCGCGGAGCCCCGCCGCCGTCGTTCCGCCCGGCGAGGTCACGGCCGCCCTCAAGTCCGGGGCCGACTGCCCGCCGGCAAGGAGTTCCGCAGCACCGCGCAGAGTCTGAACCGCCAGGTCGGTGGCCACCGGACGAGCCAGGCCCTGCTCGACTCCGGCGTCGATCAGAGCCTCCGCCACCAGGAACACGTACGCCGGCCCCGAACCGGACAGCCCCGTCACGGCGTCGAGCTGTGCCTCGTCCACCCGGACGACCTTGCCGACGGCACCGAGGATCTCCTCGGCCCATGCCAGGTCCTCCGCCGTGGCCGCCGACCCACCGGCCACCGCAGCAGCACCCATGCCGACGAGCGCCGGCGTGTTCGGCATCGCACGGACGACCGCAGCCCCCTCGGCGAGTGCCGACTCCAGGGCCGCGATCCGCACGCCAGCGGCGATCGACAGGACCCGGTTCACCCCGAGGGCGCCGAGCCCACTGCACACACCGAGGACGTGTTGGGGCTTCACGGCAACGATCGCGGAGGCGGCCTCGACCGGTTCGGGAATGACCTCGACGCCTGGCAGGGCAACGGCGAGCTCTCCGCGGCGAGCCTCGGAGGGTTCCACCACGACGATCGAGGACGGATCCCTGCCCGCCGCGATCAGCCCACCGACGAGCGCCTCTCCCATTTTCCCGCCACCGACCACGAGCAGTTCGACCATGCCGAGACCGTACGCGGTCGGACCGCGGCGACAACGACCGATTGGAGCCGCCGCGGTCCGACGAGGTCCCCGTCGCCGGCAGGCCTTCCGAGCCACCGGTCGCGGGGACTCGCACACACTCCCACAATCGAATCTGAAATACAACAGAACTGATCGAAAGATGCAGAAGAAGTCGGACGACCCCTCCAGGCGGCCGAAGCCGTACCCTTGGTCGCCATGGGAACAGCGGCGCCCGCCTCCGACGAGGAACTGGACCGGATCGAAGCCACGATCGACGCCTACCTCGCGCGTGAACTCGACGAGAACCCGCTGATCCTCGCGGTCGACCGATCCGAGCCCAGCATCCGACGTTGGTTCGTGCGCCTCCAGGGCGAGGAGAAGCAGACCACGACCATCTGGTTGACGATCGCCCAGCGGACCCTCCGCTACGAGACGTTCGTGATGCCGGCACCGGAGGAGAACCACGCCGCTTTCTACGAGCACCTCCTGCGGCGCAACGACGGTTTCAACGGCGCCGCGTTCTCCATCGGAGACGAGGACGCGATCTTCCTGAAGGGACGACTGCCGATCGAAGCGGTGACCGAGGACGAACTCGACCGGATCATCGGCTCCTTGTGGACCTACGTCGAACGGTCGTTCAAGCCGGCGTTGCGGATCGGATTCGCCAGCAGGTTCCCGGGCTGAGATCCGCTCGAGCGCAGTTCAGGCGGCGCAGTCGTAGGGAACTCTCGTGGCCAGGTCCCCGTAGACCCGGCGCAACCGTGCAGCAGCCGTCGACCAGGTGAATCGGGCCGCGTGCGCCGCTGCGTTGGCCGACATCTCCGACGCGAGCCGCGGATCGCAGAGGATCACGGCGATGCCCGAAGCGAAAGCCGCCGGCGACCTCTCCCCCACCAGGAGTCCGGTACGACCTGGTTCGACGAGTGTGCGAAGGCCTCCCACAGCGGACGCCACGACGGGCGTCCCGCACGCCGCCGCCTCCAGGGCGACGAGCCCGAACGACTCCGACCGACTCGGTACGACGACCACGTCGGCGGCCCTGTACCAGGTCGACAGGAGATGGTGCGGTTGAGGCTCGACCCAGCGGATCCGATCCGCGACGCCCGACTCCTCGGCCAACCCACGGACCCGGGCAAGCTCCGCTTCGCCGTCGGGACCGCTCGGGCCACCCACCACGACCAGCCGCGCATCGCCGCATCCGAACCTGGACAGATCGGCGAGCGCACCGACGGCGACGTCGAGGCCCTTGAGAGGTTGGATCCGACCCACGAACAGCAGCACCGGAGCGTCTACGTCCAGACCGACGGCACGTCTGGCACCGGCCCGGTCACCCGGCGCGAAGAACGCATGCTGGACCCCGGGTGGAACGATCTCGATGCGATCCGGCGACGCACCGTAGAGACGGACGAGCTGGTCGCGTTCCTCCACCGCGTTCGCCAGGATCACGTCCGAACAGCCGATCACCTCGGTCTCCGCGTCGATACGACGCTGTGGTTCGGGATCTCCGGTCTCCGCCTTGACCCGGGCGAGCGTGTGGAACGTCGACACGAGAGGCACGTCGAGACGGTGCTTGACGCGATGGCCGACCACCGCCGAAAGCCAGTAATTGGCGTGAATCACGTCGACGGGCTCGCGTCGCAGGTGTTCCTCCAACGCTGATGCGAACTCGTCGACGGTCTCGGGCAGCGCCTCCTTCGGCAGGTCGACGTCACCAGCGTCCAAGTGGACGACCCTGAAACCCGGCTCCACCGACACCTCGTCGGGCAGGTCGAGCCGATCGCGCCGCACGTACACCGTCGTGCTCACACCTGACTGTGCCAGGGAGGCCGCCAGCTCACGGACGTACACGTTCATGCCGCCGCTGTCGCCCACACCCGGCTGGACCAGGGGCGACGAGTGCAGCGAGAGGACCGCGAGTTCGGGCACGACCCCTAGGAACGCTCAGGACCCGCTGTCGATTCCGCCGGTTCCCGATCCAGTTCGTCCTCTTCGAAGTCTCCTTCGATGTCGCCGACCTGGAACGAAGGATCGGGACCGAACCCCGCAGCGCGGCGTTCCGCCTTGAAGGACTCGTAGATCTGGACGAGCGTCCGCTTCTGCTCCTCGTTGAGCCATGGGTCCCGACGTATCTCGACGGTCAGGTCCGAGTCACCGGGGTGGGCCTCGAGGATTCCGGCTCGCACGTACAGGGTCTCGCTGCTGATCTCGAGGGCCCGGGCGATCTGCTGGAGGATCTCGGCGGAAGGCTTACGGAGACCGCGCTCGATCTGGCTCAGGTAAGGGTTCGAGATACCGGCCATCTCGGAGAGCTTGCGCAGTGACAGGTGACCGACACGGCGTTGCTCACGGATGAACTCACCGAGGTCCCGCCAACGGGTCTCAAGCTCCGACGACATGCGCAAACGCTAGGGCAGGGCGCCGTGCACCCCCCAAACCGGGCCGGACGATCAACTCTCCGTCGGGCCTGCGTCGACCAGCAGGTCGTCGACGCTCGCCTCACCGTCGCGGTAGCGGCGAGTCAGTTCGGCCTCGATGGCGTCGATGCGGTCGAACAGTGAGCGGCGGATCGCCGAGACCTCCGATTCGAGACCGGCGAGTGACTCGGCAGCGTCCTCGAGCACCTCCGCCGGCACCGACGTGAGCCCGTCGAGCGGCACCCTGCCGGTCACCTCGTCGACCTTGTCCACCATCTCACCGGACAACTCACCCGGTTCCATGGTCGCCGTGAGTCTGCCTGCACCGGGTGCCCGCACCCGATCGGCGAGGATCGAAGGCAGCCTCTCGACCAGGGCGGTCACGTCGTCGGGGCTGCCGCCTTCGGCACGACGTCGCACCTCGGCTGTGACGACGTCGTGATGGCCCTGGATCAGCCGGCGCAGATAGGAGAACTTCGTCTCCACGTCACGGCAGGTGGCCCTGGACGCCCGCAACTCGGACACGGGGACGTCGCCGATCCCCGCCAGGAAGTCGTCCGCCAGAATTCGGTTCAGGGCCTGGTCCATCGGACCCTCCGGTGAGTTACGAGCCACGCCCGCAGACCGGACGTCGAGCGAACCCTACCCCCACGCGCGCGAAGCCTTGTGGGCAGCCGGATCCGACCTGGTCAGCGGCCGGCGGACTGGAGGTAGAGGCCGATCAACCCTGCCCAGGCCGGCGCCGCGATCAGCATCGAGTCGAGTCGCCGCAGCGCCGGAGCCTTGGCGTTCGCCCTCGGCAGCATCGCCGAAGCGAGCAACTGCCCCGCAGGACACGCGATCGCCGCGAGCATCGCGAAGTTCCAGACGTCGACGCCCCGGAACGGAGGGACTTCCGTGAACGCCAGGAGCATCGTGGTGGCGAAGATCGACAACGCCCCCGCGAGTGGGCCCTCGACGCCATTGCTCGCACCGGAGCCGATGATGAAGTCGCTGGCGTCGTAGACCATCAGGAAGATCAGCAGGATGATCACAGCGCCGATCTCGTAGTTCGCGAGGAGCACGAGCGACGCGGCGGCACCGCCGCACACCCCGGCTGCGAGGACCGTCAGCCCCGCGGAGGCGAAGACCGGGACGTCGCGCTCGTCCCTGGGTTGCAGGAACGCCGAGATCGACGAGACGAGGACCAACAGGAGCAGACCGGCCCCCAGCAGACGCGTCCCGGCGGTCGCCAGCACCGGCAGGGTTGCACCTCCGAGAGCTGCGACCCAACGCTCGATGCTCTCCCGTCCCGGGTGCCACGCGTCGACGACCTGTCGGGACGCGACGCCGGCCACGATCCCATACAGCATCGCCAGGCCGTAGGGGCGGGTCGGTTCATAGGCGAGCGAAAGTATGACGGCCACGCACCAGAGCACTCCGATACGCATGCGGGGTCCGTGCGTGTTGTAGACGACGCCGTAGCGCTGACGGAACGCCGTCGCGGGCGTCGGCGGCGGCAGGATCGTCTCCGGATCGGGTCGCACGGCTCGGACCCGACCCGTCCAGTCGCGGCGCATCCTCGTCTCTGCCGTCGCCAGCCGCATCTCCGCCAACTCCGCCGGGGACGGCTCGCGTTCATCTCTCGGCCGAGCGGACGACACCGCGCCGACCTCTCCGGTCGGCAGGTCCTTGAACCGGACCGCGCTCCTGGCCGCCTTCGGTGGCGCCGAAGGGCGGCGGCGGGCTCTTTCGGGGCGCGGGCCGGGAGCTGCCGGGGTGGCCCTT
The DNA here is from genome assembly GCA_020439555.1 of Acidimicrobiales bacterium. Taxonomy (GTDB): domain Bacteria; phylum Actinomycetota; class Acidimicrobiia; order Acidimicrobiales; family Iamiaceae; genus Aquihabitans. The sequence continues at coordinate 9,501 of JAGQSN010000006.1, forward strand.
CGTGGCGCTGCGCCTCGCTCGGATCCGGAAGGACCGGTCGTCCGGGCCGAGTCCGTACCGCCGGCCGGGTTCCGACGCCGGGGAGGCGTGGACGGTCCGGAGTTCTTCGCTTCGGAGGGCCGCTGCTTCGGCTTCCGGGCCCCCGCCGCACTCTGCGACCCGGCCTTCTGCGACCCGGCCTTACCGGCGTCGACGTTCCGGCCCTTGGTCCTGGGGTCCGGCGTTGCCCTGGCCGGGCGCGGAGGACGTCTCGGACCGCTGTTCGAACGGTCGTTCACGGCGCCTCACCCGGCGTGGAGCCGCCGAATCCACCCCGAACGATGTCACGGGTGGGCTCGTCGAGGTCACGAACGGCGGCAGCGAGCCGGAGAAGGGCCATGGCGGGGTGCGATGCTACCTGCGAGGGCTCCTCGACCACGCTTCGGAGCGACCCGGTCGCGAACGGCGAGGAGGCGGGACACCTGGCACGGGCGCGGGACTGTACGGTGCTGCACCCATGGCCCGGCTGCTCCTGATCCGTCACGGCGAATCCGTCTGGAACGCGGACGGACGATGGCAGGGTCAGGCAGACCCCGCCCTCACCGACCGCGGGCGCCAGCAGGCCCGAGCGGCAGCGGCGTCGGTGGGCCACGTGGATGCGGTCATCACCTCCGACCTCGAGAGGGCCGCAGAGACGGGGGCGATCATCGCCCGCCTCCTCGGCGTCGACCATGTGGCGACCGAACCTCGCCTACGTGAACGCGACGCCGGCCCACTCTCGGGACTGACCCGGGAGGAGATCTTCCGGAACTTTCCGGGCCTGCTCCACGATGACCCGGCCGGCTTCGAACCAGGACCCGACGGTGAGCCGCGCTGGCCGGATGGTTGGGAGCACGACGCACCGCTCTGGGCCCGCGTCGAGGTCGCTCTGCTGGCCATCGGGCGCCTCGTACCCGACGGCGACGTGCTGGTCGTGACCCACGGCGGGGTGATCTACGCGATCGAGCGCCGCCTCGGGGCGACCGGTCGCGGTCGGCTGGCGAACCTGGAGGGCAGCACGCTCGTGGTCGACGGGGACACCATGGTCATCGGTGACCGCCTAGCGCTCGTCGACCCCACGACGACCACGGCCATCGAGGACGACCGGATCTGACCGTGGCCACGCGAAGCGGTCTCTGACGTGCGTTGGTGGCGTCGCATCAAGGCCGCGGTGAGGTCCCGCGTGGCGTCGACCCGGACGGCCGTCGACGACGAAACCCGTCGCCACGTCCCTCCAGCGGGGAGGACAAGGCATTGGCGGGAGGCGTTGTTCGCGCTCCTCGGATCCCGCAGGTCCGTACCGGCCCGGACGATCGGCACCGCCCCGTCGCGGCCCGAGGGCACGTCCGCTCCCGGGCCCTCGATCGAGATGGAGTCACCCCGTCCGGACGGAGCGCTCCCCGTCGGTAGAGTCGCCGCCGTGAACGACCCGAAGCCGTTGCCGCCGACCGACGATGGCGAGGAGATCGAGGTCGACATCCGGTCGTTCCTGCCCGAGGGCGTCAGCGTCGTAGGCGCGACCGAACCCGACCTGCCGGAGCCGGAGATCCCCGCATGGGCGTTGGACCCTGAGCCAGAGGCCGACGCGGAGGCGACCGAAGGGTCGGCCGACCCGGACGATACGGAGCAGGCCGAACAGGCCGAGACATCACCCACCGACGACGCGTCCCCGCCGGAACCCGACGAAGCCGAGGCAGCTCCCGTCGCCCACGAAGATGTCGCATCCGACGACGAGGAAGCCATATCCGACGCCGAGGAAGCCGCATCCGACGACGGGGCAACTGCACCCGAAGTTGCCGTCGAGGTCGAGTCGGTCACTCTCACCGGGGTCGTGACGATCGACGAACTCGCACCCGACGAACCCGTACCACCCGCCTGGGCGATCGCCGACGTCCCGTCGGATACACCGACCGACGGGCCGACCACCGGAACAGAGCCGGTCGCTGTCGAACCTCCAGAGGTCGAGGTCGGCGATGAACCCGTCGCCATCGGTGCCACCGACCACGAACCTGCCGTCGAGGACGAACCGACCGCGAACGACGAACCCACCATCGAGGACGAACCCACCGTCGAGGACGAACCCACCATCGAGGACGAAGAACCCGCTGGCGAAGAAGACGTCGCCGCACCAGAGGAGTCCGATCTTCTGGACACCTCGGTCCTCGAGCGCATCGAAGCCGAGTTCACCGAGGTCGAGGAGGCACTGGCCGCGATCGACGCCGGCGACCTGGACCGCTCTCCGCTCCTCGTCAGGCTCCTGGCGAACGCCTGAGGGCCTACACGCCCGACCTGTCGACGGGGCTCAGGAAGCCACCAACGCGGCGGCGACGACGGCCACCCCGAGGCCGGTGAACTGGATCGGGCGCATCCGCTCGCCGAGTCGGACCTGGGCCAGCACGATCGTGACGGCCGGGTAGAGACCGGTGATCGTCGACACGACGGCGAGCATCCCTCGCTGGGAGGCCATGAGGAACAACACGTTGGCGCACATGTCGAGCATCCCGCTCAGGACGACCGGAGCGACGAGGGACCGACCACGTGGAACCGTCTCACCTCGCAGCAACAGCAGTGCGGCGAGCAGCGGCATCGAGGTGAGACGGGCGGCGAACATCGGCCAGAGCCCCGCGCTGTCACCCGCCAGGTGAAGGAAGACGAAGAACATTCCGAGCAGGGCACCCGCTCCGACGGCCGGTAGGACCGGTCGGAGAGACAACGACGACCGTTCGCCCGGAGCGGGATGCTCCCTGGTGATCAGGGTGACGGCGACGAAAGCGATGGCGATGCCGATCAGCGACGAGACGCCGGGACGCTCCCCCATGAGGATGCCGGCGAGGATCGGCACCGACGACGCCGACAGGGCGGTGGTGGGCGCGACGACACTCATCGGCCCTCGGGCCAGGACCCGGTAGATCGAGACGAGCCCGGCACCCCCGAAGACCCCTGCGGCCGCACCCGCCAGGAAGATCCGAGGGGTGAGGTCCACCGCAGGCATGAACGGCAGCAACAGGACGAGCAGCGAGAACCCGGCGATCTGTGTCAGGAGCGCGACGGCGAGGACCGCGCTGCGCCTCGTGGCGAGGGCGCCCATGAAGTCCGACGATCCGTAGAAGGCTGCGGCCCCGAGGGCCATGACGATCGACACCCCTCACCTCCGAGGCCACTGGTCAGGTCGGTCATGGAAGTGCACCGACCGGTACAGTTTACGCACCGGTACACCGCACTGCACCAATTGGACCAGATACTGACCGGTTCGCCTCTCCTTCGTGCCCCGAACACGGGGGCCGTCAGCCGAAGGGGAGGCCCACCGCCCCGGTCTCGTGGGCGAGGAGGCGCCGCTTGACGTCGATCCCGCCGGCGAATCCGACGAGCGAACCGTTGGCACCGACCACGCGGTGACAGGGGACGAGGATCGAGAATGGGTTCCGGCCGATAGCTGCACCGACGGCGCGGGCTGCCGACCTGTCGCCCACCACGACCTCGGATACGTCCCCGTAGGTGAGAGTGTCGCCGAAGTCGATCGACGCCAGGACCTGCCAGACCCGTCGTTGGAAATCGGTCCCGACCGGGTCGAGCGGTACGTCGAACCGGCGCCGCTCCGCTCGGAAGTACTCATCGATCTGACGGGCCGCCTCGACGAGGATCGGGTAGTCCGGGTCGTCGCGGGGGTCGCCCTCGATCGGGACCCGTCCGTCACGTTCGTCGGGCCAAAGGACTGCGCGGAGCCCCTCGTCGGACGCGACGAGCGTGAGGGGACCTATCGGGGTGTCGATCACCGCGCGGGAAAGGGTGGCGTCGTTCAACTGCTGCTCCAGAGGTGGATGGTGGCGTACGCACGCCAGGGGCGCCAGGCCTCTGCGTGCGCCTCGATCTCGGGGACCCTCGCAAGTCCGTGCTCCGTCAGGGCTCTGCGGACGCCGAGGTCCGAAGCCGGGAAGGCGTCCGGATCTCCCAGGCCGCGGAGCGCGATGTCCTCGACCGTCCAGGGGCCGATGCCGGCGATGTCGAGCAATTGCCGTCTCGTGCGCTGCCAGTCGCTGCCGACGTCGAGCAAGATCGTCCCGTCGGCGACCTTCCCGGCGAGGTCGACGAGCGCCTCGGCACGCCTGCGCGGCATCGGCAGTGAGGCCGGGTCCACTTCGGCGAGGACGGCGGGCCGCGGGAACAGGCGACACAGGGTGCCGTCGAGGGCGGAGACGTCGATGCCGTGCTCCTGCACCATCCGGCCAATGGTCGTGACCGCCCCGGCCACCGAGACCTGTTGGCCGACCACGGCGCGCACAGCGATCTCGAACCCGTCGACGCAACCAGGCACCCGCAGCCCCGGCCGAGCCGCGACCGCCGACAGGAGCAGAGGATCCGTCGCGAGGTGGGCGTCCACCGCGACCGGGTCCGCGTCGAGGTCCAGGAGTCGCCTGCATCGGGCGACGGCGGTCGCGAGGTCGCGGTTGTCGGTCAACCGAAGGTCGCAGGTGACAGCGTTCGTCCGCTGCGCTCGATCTCCTCCCCTCGAGTCCGTGCCACGCGGTGGCTCGGGTGTGAGGGAGACGATCGCCGGGCCGTGCGGGAGATCAAGGGTCCGGCGGTAGGACGTCGGCACCCCAGCCTCGTCCCGCACGACCTCCTCCATGCCGACGATCGTTCGATCGGCGAGGAACGAAAGCAACTCCCCGGACGCGAACGGTGCGCGGTGGGCGAGCCGAAGACGCAACGCACCCAGCATCGGGGACTCGCCGTCGGATGACGAAGTGCTCCCACGCCGCGCCGCTCGGAGCTCGCCGGGCGTTCGGGCGAACACCTCCCGGACCGTCGCGTTGAACTGACGGATACTCCCGAATCCTGCGGCGAAGGCGACCTCGCCGAACTCCATTTCCGTCGTCTCGATGAGGACACGGGCACTCTGGGCGCGTTGCGCCCGTGCCATTGCCAGCGGCCCCGCACCCACCTCGGCGACCAGCAGCCGGTTGATCTGGCGGGTGCTGTAGCCGAGGCGCCTTCCGATGCCTTCCACGCCTTCCCTGTCGACGGTTCCGTCCGTGATGAGGCGCATGGCTCTGCCGACCACGTCGGCTCGGCGGTTCCACTCCGGAGAACCGGGAGCAGCGTCCGGAAGACACCGCCTGCACGCGCGGAAACCCGCGGCGTGCGCTGCTGCGGGGCTGGCGAAGAACCGGACGTTCGAACGCTTCGGAGTGACAGCCGGGCAGCTCGGCCGGCAGTAGATGCCGGTCGACGTGACGCCGGTCGTGAAGAACCCGTCGAACCGGGCGTCACGGCTCGCGACTGCGGCGTAGCAGCGGTCCGGGTCTTCGATCACGGTTCCAGTCTGGGGTTGGATCTCCCGTCTTGCTAGCGGAAATCGGACATCGGTGTCTCGGGGGCCGGCAAGTCGTCGGCCGGATCGAGCGGTGGTCGCTAGGTTGACCGAGTGCCCGATGCCGACGCCGTGTCACAGGCGATCGCCCGAAACACCCGTGACCTCCGGACCGAGCGACAGTGGTCGCTCGACCAGCTCGCCGCCCGATCGGGCGTGAGCAAGGGGATGCTCGTGCAGATCGAACAGACCCGCACGAACCCCAGCATCGCGACGCTGTGCCGGATCGCCGACGCGTTCGGGGTCACACTCGCCCAGTTGGTCGAACTGTCCGACGGGTCGTCGGTGCGGGTCGTGAACCCCGAGGACGTGGTCCGACTGTGGCACGGCGACGACGAGGACTCCTTCGGCGCACTTCTCGTAGGAACCGATCGGGTCGAGCACGTCGAGTTGTGGCGGTGGCAGTTGGCTCCTGGTGAGCGACACGACTCGGATGGCCATGTGGACGGGACCCGCGAGCTGATCGCAGTCCTTTCCGGGACGCTCACCATCGACGTCGCCGGGGACCTCCACACCGTTTCCCCGGGTGGAGCGATCCTCTTCGACGCCGATCAGCCGCACGTCTACCGCAACGACCACAAACGGCCTCTCGCGATGATCCTCGTGGTGGTCCAACCGGCGAACGCCGACCCTCTGCTGCCGAGCCACCCCGGCTGATCGCACCCCGCTCCCCGAGCGCGCACGGCGAGTCGAACCGCAGCCCACCGAGTCGTTTCGACAAGCCCAACGACCGGTCCCGGGTTCGGGCTCAGCTCGTTTCTTCGGAACGGTCGTCCAACTCGACGGACGCGTCCTCGGCGACGTCATGTTCGGTTTCGGACGCAACGTCGTGGTCCCGGGCTTCAGGCTGTAGGTCGTCGTCCGCTGTCCCCGACGTCGGCGCGAGCCAGGCCGACTCGGGGAGCGAAGCGGCCGGCGTGCGCTTGAGGCCCACCAGCAGCACGACGAGCGCGACGGCTCCGACGATCACGCTCATCCAGATGTTGACCCGGATCCCGAGGATCAGGGAGGCGTGGTCCGAACGCAGGCCCTCCACCCAGAACCTGCCGACCGCGTAGCCGAGGACATAGAGCGTGAATAGGTGCCCGGGTGGGAGCTTGCGCTTCCGGTCCAGTCGCAGCAGCAATGCACACAGGGCGAGATTCCAGAGGCCCTCGTAGAGGAACGTCGGGTGGAACGTGGACGCGGTCTCGTACTGCGGCGGGCGATGGATCGGATCGATCTCCAGACCCCACGGCAGAGTCGTGGGCCGGCCGAAGACCTCCTGGTTGAAGTAGTTGCCGACCCGCCCGATCGCCTGGGCGAGCGGCAGCGCCGGAGCGACGACGTCGAGCAACGGCCCGACCGGCAACTTGCGGACCTTCACCACCGCGTAGCCGGCGAGGACCCCGAAGAAGATCCCACCGGGGATACCGAGTCCGCCCTGGGTGATCTTGAGGGCTCCGACCCAGTCGTGCTGATAGGTCTTCCAGTCGGTGGCGACGTGGTAGATGCGAGCGCCGATCACGCCGGCGGGCACGGCCCAGATGGCTATCGAGTAGATGTCGTCGGGGTCGCCACCTCGCTTCTCCCACCGGCTCGCCGAGAGGCTGACCGCGGCGAGGACGCCGAGAGCGATGCAGAGCCCGTAGATGTGAAAGGGGCCCACCGTGTTGAACGACGGGCTGGGTATCGATGCGAGCGCGGCGTGGTGCACCGCACCGGGCTAGCACGAAAGTCGTTTCGACAAGGCTCAACGACCGGCTGGGAGCGCCCTTGCTAGTCGAAGGGGGGACCTTCGAGGTGCGGTCGGCCGTTGTTCGGCAACAGGACGAAGCGGTGGCGTCGTCCTGCCCTGTGGACGGGCTCGTACCAGCGGACCCGATAGCGATGCCGGCCCGGATCACCGGACGCGATGCGGTCCACCTCGAGCACCCAGGTCTGGTCGTCGGCCCGCGTGCCGTCGTCGTGCACCGCCGGATGCCAGGACTCCCCGTCGTCATCGGATGCCTCGACCCGGACGAGCGGCTCGTGCCAGTCCAGTCCGGCGGGTTCGACGTCGATCCAGGTCTGTTCCCAGTAGCCGTCGATCCGGGCGGTCGGGTCCGTGAAGCGCGCCCTGCCCTCGAATCGCCGCTGTGGGGCGGGGGAGCCGGTCGGACGGGCGTAGTAGCGCCTGGCTGCGAGGTTCCAGGTCCGCTCGTCCCCGACGTCGCAGAACATTCCCGCGCCGAGCGTCACCTCCGCCACCCGCCTGGCATGGGCGGCGAGGAACCGTTGCGTGTTCGGCCCGTAGAGGGTGTGACCGCCCTCGTAGAACTGGCGGCGGTACTCCTCCGCCGTGGCGACGTAACCCCAGTACTCGTTCACGACGGACGACACGACGACCCGGTCCACGCCCCGATCCGCGGCGACGGCAGCAACGGCCGACTCGATGCGGCGACCGGACTCGACGGTGATCTCGAACGGGAGACCGACGAGCGCCACGTCACCTATGCGAAGCACCTGCACCGCCAGGATCCGGGGGAACCCGCCCTTGGGCAACACGAGCGGTTGGAGCCACCGGGTGCCGATGACCCGTTTGTGGCCCTGGGGGTTGTCGAGTCCGCGCCGGCGCGGGTGACCGGCGGCGAACGGCGGGATCCGATGGATGATCGGGGTGAGGTTCTCCGTCGCCCCGGCGACGAGCGCGGCGCCGACGGCGGGGCGGTCCGGAAGGGTGATGCCGTCGACCGTGCGATCACGGTCGAGGTCGATCTCCCGGAGACCGGCGTCGAGACGCACCTTCTCGGTCAGGTCCGGCTCCAGCGACTCGTAGAGTTCCGCCGCTTGGGCGCCGATCCCGGTGCCCACCCGCCTGGCTTCCCGGTGGCCGGCGAGGCCGGGCCGCAGAGCAGGCGCCACGTCCGCGTGGGTGCCTTCCATCGCTCCGGTGACCGGACGTGAGCCGTGGACGGCCTCGATGCGTCGGCCCAGTTCACCGACCAGGTACGCCCACACGTCCGCGTTGTAGTCCCTGGCGTGTTGGGAAACGCCGGTGCCGTGGATCGAGAACACCACTGCTGCCGACAGCGGCGACGTCGAACCGTCCGGTTCGAGCCGGTCGACGCGCAGCAGGTTCAGTCGCGGGTTCACCGCCACCCACTTGCGTTGCGGGTCCTGCCGCTTGTCGGTGACGGTCTCGTTCTGCACGTACGGGTCGTGCGATCGGTTCCTGGTCAGCCCCCAGACCTCGGTCGTCCCGAACGCCGCCTTCGCCGGTACCCGGTTGTCGTGTGCCTCGATGATCCCCGCCGCGATACGCCGGACGAGGAAGTCGGTCCAGGCAGGGTCGAACCCTGCCCGGTTCGAGGCGTGGTGGTTGTAGAAGTCGGTGCCGAGGAACTGGCCCGGCCCGGCGTGGGTGTGGGTGGCCCCGATCCACACTCCGGCGAGTCCGACGTCGGTCCGCTCCGCGATCGCGTCCGCCACGAGGTGCTGCAGGACCGACGACCCGCCGAGGAGGTCCAGTTGCACGATCGCGATCGATGAACGGTCCGCCCGGAGGTGCGTGATCCTGGCCCGCAGGCGGGTGTGGAACCCGACACCGTCGTGAGCGTTGGCCGAGTAGCCCGCCTTCGGCATCCCGGGCGGGGGCGTGATGTCGACCTCCGCGGCGCCCGCGAGTAGGCCGTCGATGCGTTCCAGGGGCCGAACGGGGCGCGGACGTACCGAGAATCGGGCCCGTTTGGAACGTCCGTCCACGAACGGCGCCAACTGCGTACGGATCGCGTTGTGGTCGATTGCCATCGGTGGCTCCCCCAGTCCCCCGTTCCCGGGTGATCGAAGACGACCCCTCGGTCGCCTGTTCTCCGGCCGCTTCCCGGACGAAGACCTGTCGACCCTAACCAGCACGCCGGGCGGTGGTTCCAAGGCGCTGGTGACGTGGCCGCAGGTGGCCCCGGGCCGCCTGCCGGCGCTAGCCAATGGGGGTGTCGCTCGTCCTGACCCCGTCGACCCGATCCCAACGCGACCGTCTGGTCCGGCACCTGATGCTGTTCCTGCTCGCGGCGATTCCGGTGGCCGGAGTGCTGTGGGCGCTGGTGAACCTGTGGGTGGCTCTGATCTACGTCGTCGGCCAGACCGGCCTCCTGATGTTCGGCGTCCGCCAGCAGCGCACGTCGGTTCTACGCGTGGACGACTCGGGTATCCAGTACGAGGCTCAGGCATTCGTCGTGCGCACGACCTGGGCCGACATCGACCGGGTCGCCGAGGCCACCCTGCCCGACGGCACGACTCAGGCGTTCGTGTTGAAACGATCGGCCGTCCGCTGGACCCGGAGTGCCGACACCCGCCGCGAGGTCACCTCGAAGGGGTGGGACCGCATCATCCCGATCGACGAGTTCGAACCCGACTGGCCGAAGGGTCGTCTGGCCGCCGCGACGCGGAAGCACCGCCCCGACCTGATCCCCTGACGACCGCTCCGCTTCCGAGCCTCAGCGCGTCGGCGGCCCTCCTGTGCCCATGTACGTAGCGCCGAGGCGATCCAGGTCGACCTCGGCTGCCGGCCCGGACCAGGCCACCCGGCCGAGGTTCATGATCACGACCGTGTCCGCCAGTTCCAGGGCACCTCCCGCCTGCTCCTCCACCAGCACCAGAGCGCACCCGAGGTCACGGAGCTCCGCCAAGGCCTCGAACACCTTCGAGGTCGCCATGGGCGCCAACCCCAGCGACGGTTCGTCGGCCACCAGCACCTTCGGTGGCTCCTCCAGAGCGCCCGCCAACGACAGGAGTTGCTGCTCGCCGCCCGACAGGAGGCCGGCCGCCTGGCTCCAACGATCGCGAAGGATCGGGAAGCGTTCGCCGGCCGCTCGGCGGTCACCCTGGTCGCGCAGGTGAACGGCAAGGTTGTCCACCACTGAAAGCCCTGGGAACACGCCTCGTGCCTCCGGCACCAGGAGCAAGCCCGCACGCGAACGCAGGTGCGGCGGATCGGCGGTCACTTCACGGCCATCGAGGTGCACCGAGCCGGCCGTGGCAGCGACTGTTCCGGCCAGCACGCCCGCCAGGGTCGACTTGCCCGCCCCGTTCGCTCCGAGCACGGCGACCACCCCGCCGGCGGGCACCGTCAGGTCGACGCCGTGCAGTACCTCGACCTCTCCGTAGCCGGCGTGCAGGTCCGCGACCACCAGCAGCGGAGACGTGTCACCCCCGACAGGGATGTCCACGGGTCGACCCGCCCTGATCGATCCGGCAGTACCGCCCTCGGTCGGGCCGGAAGCTTCGGAGGCTGCCGATGGCTTCACCACATCCGGCTCGCCGGTCCTCGAAGGACGGGAGAGGCGCCGGGCACGCAGCAGGTTGCCGACGTCCGCGAGGAGGCCGTCGGGTTGACGGGCCAGACCCACAGCACCGAGACCGAACAGGAGCGAAGCGAGCTCCGGTTCGGCGATCAGGTCCCGGACCGAGCCCGGGATCGATGACCAGGGTGCGCCTTCCCAGTTCGAACCGATGCCCGAGAGGACCACAGGGAACATGGAGTAGACGAGGCCGGCGACGATCGCTCCGCCGGGCCGCCGGATGCCGAACGTGACCGCCACCGCCAACCAGACGATGCCGAGCAGCGGCGGCGCGCTCGTGTTGGTCATCGGGCTGTTCACGAGCGCGAAGAACGCGCCTGCGAAGCCGGCGATCGCCGCTGAGACGGCGAATACGACGAGCTTCGTCCGGACCGGGTCCAGACCGGACGTGGCCGCAGCGACCGGGGAGGACCGCAGCGCCAGCACCGCGCGACCCGTCGCCGACCGCTGCAGGTTTCCGATCAATCCGGCCACGAGGGCGAGCAGAACGACGAGCACGACCATCAAGGTGTTGTCGTCTCCGAGGTCGACGGGACCGTAGGCAGGACGAGGGATCGACCAACCCTTCGATCCGTTGCGCACCCCGTTGAGCTGGAACACGAGACGGTCACCGACGAATGCGAGTGCGAGCGTCGACAGGGCGAGCGTGAGACCACCGAGGCGCAGCGAAGGCAACGCCACGAGCAACCCGACGACCGCGGCCACGATGACCGCCACGATCGTCGCCATCCAGAACGTGAGGCGACCGTTGTTCATCAGCACCGGGACGGTGCTCGGCCACTGGTGGTTGACGAGCCAGCCGACGGTGAAGCCGGCGACCGTGACGAACGTGGCCTGAGCGAGGTTGACCATCCCCCCGAGGCCGGTCACGACGACGAAGGACAGGAACACCAGCCCGAGCACGAGACCGCGGTTGAGCACTCCGGTCCAGTACGCATCCGCGACGAAGAACCCGTAGGCGAGCAGCGCTATGGCTCCGGCCGCCCACGGGAGGCGCCGACGCCACGGTGACAGGTCCTCACGAGGATCGGCCGTCGGCACCTCCTCGACGATCGAACCCGCCGTCCGACCGCCTCGGCCCTGAACGAAGAACAGCAGGACGAACAGCAGCACGAACGGGATCGAGCTGCGGAACCCGGACACCTCGGCGAGCACGTCCGGTGCGTAGCGGTTGACGAGGTTCTGCACGACACCCAGGGCGATGCCTGCCGCGAACGCCACCGGCACGGACCTCAACCTGGCCGCGACG
>JAGQSN010000060.1 GCA_020439555.1 Acidimicrobiales bacterium
ATGATGTGGTCGAAGGTGTCGTCGGGGAACGGCAGACGGGTCCCGTCACCGTTCACCGTCACCGCGGTGGCGCCCTCGGGAACCTCGCCGGCCGACGCCATCGCGGCGAAGAGACCCGAGACGTCCTTCAGGTCCGCGAGGTTGTAGTCGAGCGCCACGATGTGGGCGCCACGGCGGTACACCTCGAAAGCGTGGCGCCCCGCGCCGGCTCCCATGTCCAGGATCCGGTCCCCGGGCTTCAGCCCGAGCCGGTCGAAGTCGACGGTGAGCACGCTGCTACTTCCCGGCAGCCTCGAGGCGGGCCCGGTACTGCTCCACCGTCCGCTCCGCGGTGTGCCGCCAACTCCAGTGATCGATGACCCGCTGACGACCGGCCGCCCCGACACGTGCCGCGATGCGCGGGTGGTCGAGCACGTAGCCGAGCTTCGCCGCGAGAGCGCCGCTGTCGCCCGGAGGGACCAGGAACGCTGTCTCGTTGTCCGGTCCGACGACCTCCGGAACAGCGCCACCGGTCGTCGCCACCAGCGGAATCGAGCACGACATCGCCTCGATCGCCGGCAGGGAGAAGCCCTCGTACAGCGACGGCACGACCGCCACCTCGGCCTCCGAGTACAGCTCGACGATGCGCTCGTCCGGCACGCCCGACACGAACGTGACCGCACCCTCCAGGCCCAGGTCCTCGATCGTGCGGGCCGACTCGCCGCCGGGCTTCGCCTTGCCGATCACGGTGAGGGTCACCTCGGGACGTTCGGTCCGAAGCTTCGCGACCGCCTCCAGGAGGTAGCGGAGACCCTTCATCGCGACGTCCGCGCTCGCGGTGGTGATCAACATCCCCGGTGTGCGCTTCACGCCCTCCACCGGCAGGAACAGTTCCGGGTCCACACCGACAGGCACGATGTGCATCCGGTCCGGGTTCACCTTGTGGTCGTGGCTGATGTCCTTGAAAGAGTTCTCCGACACGGTGATCACCCGTTCGAGACGCCGGGCGACCTCCGTCTGCATGTCGGTGAACGCATACCAGCGGCGCAACGTGAGCTTCTTGTAGAGGCCACGGGCGTGTTCGATCTCCAGGCGCCGGTCCACGGTGATCGGGTGGTGGATCGTGGCGATGACCGGCAGGCCCATCCGTTCGATCGCCAGCAGACCGAAGCCGAGCGACTGGTTGTCGTGGACGATGTCGAAGTCGTTCTTGCGGTGCTTCAGGTGATCCCACGCCCGCAACGTGAACGCCAACGGCTCCGGGAACGTGCCCAAGGAGAAGGTGGAGACCTCGATGAAGTCCTTCCAGTTCTTGATCTCCCACAGGCCCGGCATCCGCATCGGGAAATGGTCGTTGTAGATGTCCAGGCTCGGCAGTTCGACGAGCGGGACCCGTTCGTCGAGCACCGGGTAAGGCTGGCCACCCAGAACCTCGACGTGGTGGCCGAGGTCGGCCAGCGCCTTGGAGAGGTGGCGGACGTAGATGCCCTGGCCGCCACAATGGGGCTTGCCCCGGTAGGCCAGAAGGGCGATGCGAAGTGGACGGTCGTCGGAGGCCATGAAGGCACCAGCCTTTCGGAGTGTTGACCACCCGGTCAAGCGAGCGAACGCTCAGCCAGGTCCCAACCCTTGGAACGGTCGAGTGCATTCCGCCGAATCCGCTCTCGGGCACGTCGAGCGAAGTGAAACCGGGCACGTGCTCGTCCCGGTTCGCCGGAGGGTCGTTTCGACTGCGTTCGCTTCGCTCACTTCGCTCAACGACCGGTGGGCACACCCGCTCCTTGAGCGGAGCGCCAGTGGAGTCGAAAGGCGGTCCTTGACCGGAGCGCCAGTCGAAAGACCCCGAAGTGAGGCGGCCGAAACCCTGCACTGAGAGTGGCTCCGGGCTTGCAGCACGTGAAGGTGCTTGCCAATGGCGGTTCGCGGGCGCACCGTGTTCGAAAACCCCCCGACCAGCAGTGCAGAGCGGAGCACCTCATGGCAACCATCCGTCCCTCCCGAAACCCGAACAGGGTCCGATTCGCCGTTCTCGCCCTGGCGGCGTCGGCGATGGTCACCATCCCCGCGTCCCCTGCCGCGGCGGACGTGATCGTCGTGGACCTGAGCAGCGACACGACCAACGGAGGCGACGGCCTCACCTCGCTGCGCGAGGCAGTCTCCGAGGCGAGTGGCAACGGTGTGGACGACACGATCGTCCTCGCCGCATCCACCACCTACACCCTGAGCGACTGCCTCAACGGTGCCGTGACCAACACCGGCGACGAGAACCTGACCATCCAGGGTGGCGTCGGCACCGAGATTCACCAGTCGTGCAGTGACGTCGGGATCCTCTCCAGCACCTCCACGGCAGCGACCCTGTCGGTGCTCGACGTGACCCTCACAGGCAGTCCGACCACCGGAACCCATCTGGACGGGGCCGCGGTCTGGAGCGACGGCAAGATCGTCCTCGACGGCGTGACGATCGAAAACGTGGAAGCCGGACCCGGGGGAACCGTCGTCGACTCGAGTTTCGGGGCAGCGACCACCATCACGATCACCGACTCGACCGTCACCGGTAATCAGGGCACCGCCGTCAGCGGCGATTTCGTCTCGGTGACGATCACAGGAACGACCATCACCGACAACATCGGTTCCGGCGTGGCACTCGTCGACGGTTCGCCGCTGACGATCACCGATTCGACCATCACCGGTAACACCGGCCGAGGGGCCTCGACGACCGGACAGGGCAACACCGTCGTGACCGTCAGCGGCAGCACCATCTCCGACAACGGGAACGGGGGCATCTCCTGCTCCGCCTGCCAGCGGCTCACCGTGGACGACACCACGGTGGACGGAAACGGCGCGACAGCCAACGCCGGTCTCGGCGGCGGAATCACCTTCACCTACGACTACGACCCGGTCCCCGACGCTCCCGGGGTGACCATCACCGACACGACCGTCACCGACAACCGTGCGAACCGACCCGGCGGCGGCATCTCCGTCGGCCTGATCTCGAAGGCTTTCAACCCGATGACCCAACCGACGACCCACATCGCGGGCTCGTCCATCACAGGCAACTACACGGTCGGGTCCGATCAACACGGCGGGGGGATCCACCTCGCCACCACCAGCGCGATCATCGAGAACTCGACCATCGCCGACAACACCGCCGCCGACGGTCTGCCCGCCGGGACAGCGCGCGGTGGTGGTCTGTACATGGCCGAGACCACCGACGACGGAATCGCCGACGATCGAGACCTGATCCTCAACAACACCGTCATCTCCGGCAACTCCGCACCCCAGCGCGGCGGTGGTGCCTACCTCTCCCTCGGCGGGCGCCTGGAGTCGACCGGCCTCCAAGTCACGAACAACGAGTCCGGGACGGACGGGGGCGGGCTCCTCGTCAACATGCCGCTCGCCTTCGTCGACCATGCGTCCTTCGCGGGGAACTCGGCCGAACGAGGTGCCGGCATGGCCGTCGTGGGCTCGGGTTCGTCGGAGGTCCACGTCGACAGCAGCACCTTCGCCACCGGAACAGCGAGTGACAGTGGCGGGGGACTCTGGACGGACGACGGAACCGTCGAACTCGTCAACAGCACCGTGTCCGGCAACAGTGCGGCGAACGGTGGCGGCATCGGACTCGGCATCGAAGGACTCGACGATCCCCAGACCGTCGTCCTCGACTCGTCGACCGTCTTCTCCAACACCGCAACCAACGGGTCCAATGTCTGGGGTGCGGGTCTCCGGACCAGTGCTGCGCTGATCGTGGGCGGTATCGGTGGAGCCGACTGCACCGACGGCTCCGTCGACGCAGCCGGTTACACGTTCACCGACGACGCGGCCTGTGCAGGGGCGGCCACCGACGTCGTCTCCAGCGACGACCCGCTCCTCGGACCGCTGGCTGACAACGGCGGCGGCACACTCACCCATCTCCCCGCCGAGGACTCACCGATCGGTGGTGTGGTGCCGGCCGCGTCGTGCACGCAGCCCGTCGACCAGCGTGGGGTCAGCCGACCGCAGGGTGCCGGGTGCGAACCGGGTTCGGTGGAGATCGTCGAGGAACCACCCGCACCCCCGATGAACATCATCGACGGCACGCCACTGTCGGACCTCCTCATCGGCACCGACGCACCGGACCGCATCAGCGGCCTGGCGTCGACCGACCTGTTGCTGGGTCTCGGAGGCGATGACGAGCTCTACGGCGGCGACGGCGCCGACCTGATCGGCGGGGGAGCGGGCGACGACCTGCTCGAGGGAGGCCCCGGAGGTGACCTGCTCGTCGGGGAAGCGGGCGCCGACGAGCTCCGCGGTGGCGCCGGGAACGACTTCCTCGTCGGCGACGCATCCGACACCTTCGACGGAGGACCAGGACTCGACATCTGCATCCGCCCCGGTGCGATCACCCTTTGCTGAGGATCGTCGTTTCGACTGCGTTCGCTTCGCTCACTCCGCTCAACGACCGGTGGGCACACCCGCTCCTTGAGCGGAGCCCGGTGGGG
>JAGQSN010000061.1 GCA_020439555.1 Acidimicrobiales bacterium
CCATCATCCACTGGGCGGCCAGGTTCGGCGGTTCGACCGCAAGGTCGACCTGGATCATCCCGGTCGACTCGATCAGGTCAGCGGCCGACTCCCTGATGCGTTCCTCGACTCCCGGTTCGAGCGTGACGCCGCCGAGGTTCGGCACGACGGCGACCCGCTTGCCGGCAAGGTCGTAGGTGCCGAGGTCCCGTTCCCAGGTGCCCTTCGAGGGGATGGTCGACGGGTCCCACGGGTCGAGTCCGGCGCACACGTCGTAGTAGCGGGCCGCGTCTCGCACGGACCTCGACGCGTTGCCGAGCACGACCGTGTTCGGGCGGGTGTTCGCCCCGGGAGCGCGGGTGATGCGGCCGAAGGTCCCCTTCATGCCGAGCAGGCCGCAGTAGGCGGTCGGGATGCGGATCGAACCGCCGCCGTCGCCTGCCGTGGCGAGGCTGACGAGCCCGCCCGCGACAGCGGAGGCCGAGCCACCTGATGATCCGCCCGCCGTGCGGCCGTGACGCCACGGGTTGTGGGTCACGCCGTTCAGACGGGTGACGCTGACGTTCAGGCCACCGAACTCGCTGGCACAGGTGAGGCCGACCGGCACCGCGCCGCCTCGTTCGAGCAGCCGCAGGATGCTGCGCCCGGTGTGGTCGGCGATCCGGTCCTTGTACATGAGCGAGGCACCCGTGTAGGGCCAGCCCTCGAACGGCTCCAGTTCCTTGATGCCGGTCGGGACTCCGCCGAACGGCAGGCTCAGATCCGCCTTTGCTGCGGCTGCACGGGCACGCTCGGGGTCCACGAAGGAGAACGCGTTTAGGTCCGAGGACTCGATCGCGGCGAGGGTCGCTTCGAGTTCTTCTACGGGGGAGCGGTCACCGGCGCGGAAGGCGTCGACCAGGGAGCAGGCGTCGTCTTGCCAAGGGGTGTCGGGCATCCCGGCATTGTTCCATCAGATCCGAGTCCACGCTCACTTCCGGCAGCTCCGCCGCTCCGGTTCGAAAGGTCGACAGCAGATCAGATCGGTTCGCGGGTCACCTGGCGAGAGTCCTTGTCGAGGTGGACGCCCACGAGGACCGGATGTCGGACCGAGCCGACCTCCGTCCAGTTCGAGAACTCCACCTCGACCACCACAGTCGGTTCGACCCACGTGTGTGTCGACTTCCGCTCCAGTGGAGGAACCGGTTCGAACGGACAGCCGGCGATGCGGATCGGCTCCAGCCGGGACCGCAGGTCCTCGAGCACCGCGTCGGAGAAGCCCGATCCGACCTTGCCCGCGTAGCGGAGCGGCCGTCCCGGGGCTGCCGGATCGTGGTAGCCGATATGCAGCGCCCCGAGCGTGGACGAACGGGCGCCCTCACCGTTCGTCCAGCCGCCGACGACGAACTCCTGACGGCGCTTCACCTTGCACTTCCGCCAGGACTGCGAACGCCGGTCGGGCAGGTAGGGGCTGTCGATCCGTTTCGCCATGATCCCTTCGAGGCCCGCTCGGGCGGCCGCCGCGAAGAGGTCCGCTCCGCCTCCGACCCGGTGGGCAGGCACGAGCCAGTTCGGGCCGTCCTCCAGCAGGTCCGTCAACAGGCGGCGTCGCTCCAGGTACGGCAGGTCGATCGTCGGCAGGTCCCCGACTGCGAGAAGGTCGAACACCACGTAGTTCACGGCCACCTCGGTGCTGTGCCGGGTAGCCGCCCGCGCGGAGGTCGCCTGCATGCGTGGCTGTAGTCGTGCGAAATCGCTTCGACCGGTGTCGTCGAGGGCCACCACCTCGCCGTCGAGCGCGACCTTGTGGTCGCCCAGGTGTTCTCCGAGCAGGTGGAGCTCCGGGAACCGAGCCAGAACGTCGATCCCATTGCTGCTGCGCGCCACGTCCTCACCGCCGCCCAGCAACGACGTCACGCGCATCCCGTCCCATTTCACCTCGAACGCCCACTCCTCACCGTCGGGCACCTCGCCCGCCACGGCCTTCATCGGCCGCGGCGGCAGGAGAAGTGGCATGGTCAGGCCGTCGCGAGCGACTGGACCTGCGTGTCGGTGTCGTCTTCCTCGTCACCGGTTCCTGGCATCGGTCGGAGGAAGAACGCCCAGTAGAAGGCGACGATCATCGCGGTCATGGAGCCGAGAAGCAGGACGGCGCTCAGTACCCGGTAGTTCGCCATCTGCACCGACAGGAACCGATACGAGAACAGCATCGCCGCGTGGAGCGCGAATCCGCCCAGCAGCAGGCTCCAACGGGTGCGGTCCCAGCCACGTTCCGGATCGCGTACCGCCGATTCGACGGTCAACGCGAACACCACGCCTGCGACCAGATCCACTCCGTAGTGTCGGCCGAGCGCGAGCGTCGCGATGATCGTGCACACCGTCCAGAAGGTGCCGAACGCCCGGACGGCCCACGGTTGGCGTCGTGTGTGGACGAAGATCGCGACGGCCCACGCGGTGTGCAGGCTCGGCATGCAGTTGCGGGGCGTGATGTCGTCGAAGCGGAAGGCCTGCGGGGTCAGGTCCCAGGGGACGTGGCTCGGCCAAGGGGCGCCCATGATCGCCCAGTCACCGCCGAGGTGTCCGTACGCGTAGATCGGGCCGACGACGGGGAAGATCACGTAGAAGATCGGGCCGATGAAAGCGATGATCAGGAACGACCGGACGATGTGATGTGACGGCCAGCCCTTGCGTAGCTGCCAGATCGCAACCAGCGTTGCCCCGACCGGCAGTTCGATGTAGACGGTCTCGATGATCCGCTGCACGACGATGCCGCTCGAGTCGAACACCCGGCCCATCCACCACGACAAGTTCCACAGGGCGTGGTCGGCGGTCTGCACGTACTGGTCGAGCACGACCGGCCTGGCGTGCACGGTGATCGCGAGCCAGGCGTCGCTCATCTTCGTGCCCATGATGAGCAGGAGCCCGAGGCCGACGGCCTTCAGGGTCGCCTCGCGTTGCTTCCCGTCCCAGCGTTTGAAGGCGATGACACCCAGTGCGAGCAGCACGATGAACGGACCGTTGCCGTAGGTGAGACGGGTGTCGAAGGGCAGACGGGCGAGGACGAACACGACGTCGATCGCCAGCGCCGCGCCGAGAGCCTTGATCCGCTGCTGCTTCGTGAGACTGATCAGCGCGAGCGCGAGGGCAGCCCAGATGACACGGCCCCGCTTCGGACCGCCGCCGACGTCCCAGAGGAGATGGCCGGTCGGACCCATGAAGCCGTAGTGCCAGGCCCCGAGTTCCATCGCGAGGACGAACGCAGCGAGCGCGACGGCCACTGCGATCGCCACGCGACGTGGCAGCCGACGTGACGCCGCGCCAGCGACGTCGCCCATGGGAGCCATCCCACAAGGCTACAAATCACCTTCACTCAACCTTCAATACTCTTTCGCCCAATCGGAGGTTCAGGAGCAGCGAAGGGGCGCCGATGGGATTCCTGCAACCCGACCTTCCAGAGGTCGATCACGAGACGTGGCACGCGCTCCCTCGGCTGGAACGTATGCGGCCGATGTTCCGCCACTACG
>JAGQSN010000426.1 GCA_020439555.1 Acidimicrobiales bacterium
TCGACTCGCTGGCGCTCGCTCAACGAGCGAGGTGAGAGGAGTTTCCCTATCCGCTCGGGTCCTCAGGCGGTGTCGTCGAAGAGGTCGATGACGAGTGGTCCCTCTTCGAGGCCGTTGCGACCGAACCGGCGTTTCAGGTCCTGCTGGGCCGCCGCCTCGTACTCGGCGAGCCGGGCGGCGCGACCCGACCGTTCCGCGTCGCCGTAGGTGTTCCAGGCATCCGCGCAGTCGGCCCACCGGTCCGCTGCATCCGGGTCGCCTCGACGCGACGCCCGGGCCGCGACTTCACCACGCCCGACCGCGCGTAGAAGCAGGTTGCCGTCCGCTGAGCGCCACGGCCGTTCGGGCCTGGTGGTCACGTCGACGAGCAACCTCCCGAACGCAGCGGACGCCGGCAGAACGGCGCGGGCGGTGCGCCAAGGCAGGGTCGGCTCGTCGAACGGCACGAGGGCGAGGATCGTCGGGGGGCGGTCGGGCCGGAACGCCCGGAGCCAGAGTTCGGGCTCCTGCGCTCCACCCACATGAACGATCAGGTGGTCGTCCACGATCGCCGAGTCGATGATGCGGACATCGGCGGAGACATCGTCGGCCAGGAGCACGTCCACCGGGTGGGCGAGCTTCCTGGCAGCGTCATGGAGTGGTTCCGCCGCTGCCTCGGCGGCGATCGGAGGCGGAGGCCCGGCGGCTGCCGCCGCTTCCCGCCGGAGCGGTGCCGGCGAGGCGGCCAACCGGGAGCGGACGACGGCAGCAGTTCCCCAGATGCCCCGTGCGTGACGGACCGCACGGTCGAACCGTTCGAACACCTCGGTGCCACCTGGCAGCCCGTCGAGCATCCTTCGCCACGGTCGCAGCCGGTCGAACAGTCGGACGAGGTCGTCCTGCCCGAGCGGTTCGAGCCAGGTGTCGTCCGACGGGTCGAGCCGGTCGAGGTGGCGTCCGGCGGCCGCCATGAGCGTCGAGGCTGCGGGTTGAGGGCGGGAGGCTTCGATGACCCCGGCGAGCGCGGCCATCTCGGTCAGTGCGAGCGCGACGCCTCCCGGCGCGAGGCGCCGCCGTGCAACCGCATCGGAGGCGACAGCGAATCGTCCGACCTCCAACACGCCGGTCGCCATCGTCCTCGGCGAGGCGCGAATCCGCATGTCGGGGTCGTCCAGGAACGCGTCCGGCTCACCGCTCCACAACACGGTCGGTTCGCTTTCGAGGGATGGGCGGCCCTGCCACCAGTTCCTGAGCGCCGAGCCGGTGGGGTCGTCGAGGAGGCGATCGAAGAGCAGCGGATCGAACCGGCCGATCGACCGATCCGGTTCAAGCAACAGGATCGAGGAGACATGGTCGGGTTCGGCCGTATCGACGGCCACGACCACCGTTCCCTCGGCGAGATGGGCGACAGACAAGCCGCCGGGCCCAGGCCGCCAGGCCTCGATACGGACCGAACCGTCAGCGAGCCGACGCGCGGTCACCTCCTCGACGAGCGCACCGAGCCGGTTCACCGCCGGCCTCCCGTCCCGCCGGGGACCGGCTCGGTCTGATCCGACTCCCGGCCCATGACCGTCGCCACGGCACGGTCGACCTCGGCACGCAGCATCGCCTCGACCCGCTTCAACGCCCGCGACCT
>JAGQSN010000427.1 GCA_020439555.1 Acidimicrobiales bacterium
CGAGTCCCCCATCGCCCACTCCGAAAAGCACTGCCCGCCAGCGCTTTCGCGCGCGGCGCCGGTTCGGCGATCGACCGCGATGGCGCGGGAATGGCGCGATCGCGCGCATGACCTCTGCCGTGCAGTGTCACCACCGAACGCGGAGAGTGACCGTGTTAGGCGCTAGCCGTGCCCCGGGTCGATTCAGCCGAACTCGTCGAGGCGGCCGGCCTCGAGGAGCTTCTTGGCGCCGTCGATGACTTCGCGCGCGATGCCGAGCGCCTGGGTGGCCTCGTCGGTCGTGACGCCGGGCGTGGTGGGCGACGGGTACTCGGTGTCGTTGCGCCGACGGCGGAGCCGGTTGATCTGTCCGAACACCGGTAGTCCGCCGCGGTCGTTGAACTGGGCGCGGACGGCGTCGATCACGGCGATGTGTCCGCCGCGGGTGGTCGCTCGTAGTCCTTGGACCGCGAGGAGCGCGGCGGATGCTTTGCGGGCGGCGTCGTAGCTGAGCTGCAGCGCGCCGGCCGGGTCGCCGTCGAGGCCGAGGCTCGCGAGGCGGACGTGGGCTTCGCGCAGGAGGCGGTCGGCGACGTCGGTGGAGGCTTCGACGATCTCGACTTCTCCGTCGTCGATGAGTCGTTGGACTTCGTCGCGTCCGCGTACCCAGGTCATGGCGTCGGCTCCTGGTGGTGTTGCACGTCTTCGAGGTCGGCGGCCAGCGTGCTGGCTCGGTCGTCGACGAGGACGGGGACGAGTGGCCGGGACCGCACTTCGCGGATGAAGCTCTCTTCTGCGTTGAGCCATGCGTCGCGGGCGCGGGCGGTGGCCTGCACCGGTAGGCCGATCTGGCGTTCGGCGACGTCGGCCGCGTCGTGCATGGCGTCGAGGTCGACCTCGCCGATCACGAGCACGTCGATGTCGTTGGGTGCGCGGCCGGGCTGACCGACGTAGCGCGCTGCCCAGGATCCGAAGAGCACGACGGCCTCCGCTCCTGCGAGGTCGGCGAAGGTCTCGGCGATGAGGGCGGGGGGCCCGTAGGTGCCGAGGATGAGCTGTCGGACGGCGGGGTAGAGCGGGTGGTCCTGGTTGGCGCGCACGAGGCGGGTTGGTCCGGTCTTGCGTGAGGTGACGATCCCGGCCTGCTCGGCTCGCTCGACTTCACGGGACACCGTCGGCATGCTCGAGTGCGTCCACTCGACGAGCTCGGTGAGGTTGTGCTCTGTGGCGGGGTCGGCGAGGATCCGCGCCAGCAGTCGGCCCTGGGTGTTGGAGCGGAGCATGGGGGCGAGGGACGGCGCAGCGACTTTCATAAAACGTAGGAAAGCATACGGATAATGAAAGTCCTGGGCAAGGATTCTCCTCGTCGAGCGCGACGCGAGGCCGAGTCGGCAGTGGGCTAGGAGGGTGGGCGCGGTTGGTCGCCCTGTTCATCCGGACCGCTGCGCCGGCCATCGTTCGAGGAATCGGGTGACCGACGGCGACTTCGGGGTGGGTGTGTAGACGGAGGGCCGCGCGCGATGGCGGCCCCCGAACCCCGGAGGAACCGTTACTGCCAAGCGAAGCCAAGAACGACTGCTCTCGACGGGCGAGGTCGCCGAGCAGCTCGCCGTGTCCCCGAAGACCGTTCGCCGGTGGATCGCCGAGGGCGAACTGCCGGCGGTGAAGCTGCACCGGCAGTGGCGGGTCCGCGCCGCCGAGTTGGACAGTCTCCTCGAAGGCGAGAGCGATGCCGCCTGAGCGTCTGTGGACCGTCGCTGACGTCGCCGAGCGCCTGGCGGTCACCGAGCGGACCGTCCGCGCGTGGCAGACCGAGCACCGACTCCCGTTCCTCAAGATCGGCGGCGTCATCCGGTTCCGGCCGGCGGATGTGGTCGCGTGGGCCGACAGCCACGGGGACGTGCAATTGGCCCGGTTTGTTGGACACGGGTTGCTGACATCTCAAGCTGCTGGTGACGGGTGCTCGCGTCCGTATGCGCTCAGGGCCAATGGAAGCCCGTGTAGGGCTCCGGGTTCTCTTCGGCCCAACGGTCCAGGTGCTTGGCTAGGTGTGTTGGGAGCGCCCCTCGGGAAGGGAAGGACGCCTTGCGTACGAACACGACCGGTACGCACGGTTCCTCGGCTCGCTGGCGGTCCTCGAGCAGAGCGGCGAAGTCGGCGAAGTTCTCGGTCACCACGATTCGTTGCTCTGAGATGGCGAACTCGAACACGGCCTGATCATCGGCACCAGCGAGTTCCACGTCAACCACAGCAACGGCGTCGTGCCCCAGCTTCTCGAGCTCGGAAGCGGCGGACCTCGGGAGCATCTCGTCGAGCAGCCACCTCACGAGGACAGCAACCGGTCGCGTCGGGTGATCTCCTCGCGGATGCGTTGCGCGGCTCGCTCGTCGGCCTCGATGCGCTCGTCGATCTCGCCGGGAAACGCGGCGTAGAACTCGACCGCGAGTCGCACCCGGCCGAGCGGCAAGTCATGTGCCTTCGCTACCGCTCGCAGCCGAGCCTCTCCTCGGCCCTTGGCGTGCGGGACCGCGCGGACGATCTCCCACACATCGGGTCCGCCCACGATCCCCGCGCGTCGACCTGTCGGCCCGTCGCGATAGACGATGCCGGGGAAGCGGTGTGTCTTCATCCCCTCATCAAGCAGCGAGGTGACCAGTGCTGTCACCGACGTGCCGCTCGCGGCCGCTTCCTCATCGAGGCGCTCGAGAAGATCGTCGGGGAGTCGGAACGATGTCGGACGTGTCATGGGTGCCCTAATCGGTAGTCGGATGTATGACAGGGTAGCGCGCCGTCGCTCAGCGTCGATCGGCAACTTCGGCCAGCGTGAGGGGCAGCGTCGGAGACGGCCACTCGGTGTGGGTCGGATGGCGCGGGGCGATGGCGCGAAGATGTCGCGAGAACTTGCCGTGATCTTCCGCGATTGGGTCGTCGTGGGTCATCGACCGTCGGTCGGGGATCGGAACCTGAGCTGCGGGTTCGTGGCCTTTGGCGACCCTTGATGACCCAATCACGGAAACGCTGACCGGGCGCGGTCTTCACTTCACACGGCAGAGGCCACAGGTTCGAGTCCTGGATCGCTCACCCTGGAAATCCTTGTTGAACAGGGGTTTCCTCGCGAGGTGCTACCCGCAGATGTGGCATGGATGGCGTCAAGATGGCGCGATCGCTCGGGTGAACTCTGCCGTGCACCCTACGGCAGGGCACGCAGAGTGAGGTTCAAGGCAACTGCCTCCTGCGAAGGGCGTGCCCCGCGGCGCCACTCGGATGGTCATCCAATTCCACATGGCGCGGCCGTCGGCCCGCGCTGTCGGCTCGCCGATCGTCAGCGGTGGGTCGTGGTCGTTGAGCTCGGGCCGCCGAGCTGTTCGTTGGAGCACGGCGACCTGGTGGCGCAGAACGACCACCTCGGCCTCGAGCGCTCGACGGGGTTTGGCTCGAACGATCACTGCAGCGTCACGATTGCGGTGACATGCCTCGCCGCCGTCGGTCATCGTCCAGCCTCGAGCTCAGCGAGCAGGTCCAAGAGCCCGGCGGCCTCCCAGGCCCGGTTCCGCTTCGACTCGGAGATGGGGAGGAGGATGCCGCCGTCGACCAGTTGGTCGACGGCGACGGCAGTGGACGACTTGCTGCGGCCGGTCACCGCAGTCGCCACGGGCACGGTGACCACGGGATGGCCGGGGAGCGCGTCGATCACGGCCCACGCGGCGGCGTCGGCTCGGAGGTCGGTGTGGTGGCGGAGCTGTGCGCGCCAGGTGTCCTGGAGGTCGTTGACGCGACCCAGGTAGCGCTCGGCCAAGGTCGCTGCTCGGGCGGCGGCGACGGCGAAGCGTTCGATCCATACGTCGAGATCACCGTGCCGGTACCGGGTCAGTCCGTCGATGTAGCGGTCCTTGTTGGCAGCGAGGACGACGCTGATCGGCGGGACGTAGCTCGGTGCAAGTCCGCGCCGACGGAGCAGGACGTGGATGAGTGCTCGGCCGGTGCGGCCGTTGCCGTCCTCGAAGGGGTGGATGGTCTCGAACTGGGCGTGTGCGATGGCGGCTTGGATGAGTGGCGGGAGGTGCTCGCCGTTGCAGAACGCGCACAGGTCGGCGAGGAGCGGACCCACCTGCTCAGGTGGTGGTGGCACGAAGTCGGCGCCACAGGGGTTGTAGTCGTTGCCGCCGATCCAGTTCTGCACGTCGCGGACTCTGCCGGCGATCGCCGCGTTCGGAGCTCGCCTCATGAGCGCTTGGTGGATGTCGACGAGATCCTGCACCGTGATCGTCGGCTGGGCGGCCGTTTCTTCGACCGCGAGCTCCATGGCGTCGATGTTGGCGAGGACTTCGGCGACGTCGGTTCCGACGTTCTTGCCGACCTCGGCATTCGCCTCGGCCCGGGCGAGGCTCCGGGCGTCGGCCTGGAGCCCCTCGACCTTTGACGAAGCGATTGATTCGGTTCGGAGCAGCAGTCGTGCCAGCGGACGGAGCGCAGGTCTGGCCCGGTCGTTGAGCGACCGTGTGACCGCCTCTGCATCGGAGACGACGCCGGCGAGCTCGCCGGTGAGTTGCGGGTTGAAGTCGTCGATTCCTTCCGGGACGAAAGCGTCGTACTTGCAGGCCCGGCGGTACTTCGGGGGCGCGTAGAGAGCGGGATCGTGCGCCCAGGTGTGGCTGACGTACCGACCTCGCATCCCGGTCCTCCGCTCTCAGTTGATCCGACTTAGAGTGTAACTCGGAATAACGAACCTAGGTAGTCCGAGCGGTCGCCCGTCACGATTGTCGCCTGGCGTCACCCAGGCGCGAGAACGGCGCGAGGGTCTGCTGCACGATCTGGTGTCACGAGTTGTGGGGGACTCGGGTGGGTCACCGGCCGAGCAGGGTGCGTCGGGCGTGCTTCATGAGTAGGACGAGGTGCAGCTCGTCGGTGGGGCTCGGGAGCAGTTCGGGAATCAGGTGGAGGTAGAAGTCGCGGGCCTCGGTTGATTCGGCGTGGATGAGCAGACCGCGGCAGCCGATGTCGGTGCTGAGGTCGACGAGTCGGGTGATCACGTCCACGAGCAGGCCGGCGCCGAGCCCGTGTCCCTCGTGGTCGACGTGGACACCGAGGCGGGCGAGCAGGGCCACGGGCTGCGGGTAGCGGCCGGCCCCTTTGCGTAGGCGTGGGGGAGCGGAGTGGAGGTCGAGTTGGGCCATGCACCAGGCGAAGTAGGCGACGACGTTGCGACTGACGGTGGGGGTGACCACGAAGACCTTCGTGCTGCCCGACGACGTCGACTGGCGGGCGTGCCGGCGGAGCCAGCCTGTCTGCTCGGTGGACCGGCAGACGAACTCGTCGAGGCGGTCGGAGGGTTCGAGTGGCCGGGGCGGCCGGTAGCGGGTCACTCGGTGAACGGCGAGGGCCGTTGCATCAGGCGCTTGAGCCCGGCGAGCTCCTTGGCGGGACGGCGGTTGATTCGGTCCCACTCGGCGGCGGCGGCGGCGGCGAGCATGAAGCGGTCGCGATCGGCGAGGACCTGTCGAGCTGCGTCGGTGAGGTGCTCGACCACGAAGGAGGTCAGGTCCGTGCCCGATGCCTCGGCGGCGCGGTCGATGAGCTCCCGCTCCTCGCTGGTCGTGCGAACCTCGAGCCGGCGGTCGCGGGTGCGTGTCGGGGTTGTCATCGCGCATCCTCCCTCGTGTCCGGCCAGCGTACGGCCAGAACCTTCGGGTGGCAACCACTCACGGTGGTGCTCGTTCGCGCCATCCCGGACGCCTGATGGCGCGGCGATGGCGCGAGATCCATTGCCTCGGTTGGCCCGCTTGCGCGCTAGGGATCATCGTCGGAGGCGGGCGAGCGTCGCCGCCCGCTCCAACAGCGCTCGAGGACCGCTGATCCCCCCGACGACCCTGAGCTGCACCTTGCAGTCGGTGGTAGCGTGCTTGCTGTGAGTAGCTGCTTGTCGTGATGAGCGACGCGCAGCTCGAGAGGAAGCCGGTCTGGCGGGCCGATCTGATGCACAACACCTCCAGGTCCAAGCGCCTCGTCGTGGCGATGCTCGTCGCCCTCCTCGCCGGTCCGGTCGCGCTCGTGGCGCCGACGGCGGCGCAGGGCACAGGGACGTTGTCGGGCACGGTGACCGATCCGGGAGGCGCTCCGCTCGCCGGCCTGACCGTCGAAGCGCGCCACTGGTTCTGGGGCGTGCTCGTCGATTCCACGACGACCGGGGTTGACGGCACCTACACCCTCACGCTCGAGCCCGACGACTACCGCGTCCGGGTCCTCGATCCCGGCGGCACCTGGCCGGAGCGCTGGTCCGGCGACGTCGGCGCGTGGGAGGACTCGACCGCCGTCGCCGTGACCGACGGCGGCACGACCACGCTGGACGTGGCCTATCCGCCGGCCGACTCCATCTCCGGCGTCGTCACCGGTGACGCGGTACCCCTCGCCGGCATCGATGTCGAGCTCCTCAACCTGGACAACTGGCCCGTCGCCTCGACGTCGACCGCGGTCGACGGCACCTACGCATTCGCGAACCTCATGGGAGGTCCGTACCGAGTCCGCTTCACCGACCCGACCGGCATCCGTGCCGGCCTGCACAACAGCGGGTCGCGCACCCGCGCCGGCGCCCCCGAGATCGAGTTCGTCGGTGGCGCCACACACGTGGTGGATGTGGATCTGCCGCTGTCGGCGACCGTCGGAGGTGATGCGGCGATCGGGGAGCACCCGAACAAGGCCCTGCTCGCCGCTGGGGCCTTCTCCGGTGACAGCTACCCGTCACCGGAAGGTGTCTACGTCGTGGTGCTCGATGCCGCGACCACCGAGATCATCGGCTTGGGACTGACGGACGCGACCGGGCATTGGAGCGTCGGCTCGCTGGCCCCGGGTGATGTCAAGGTCGGCTACCTGCACCCCGCCTACTTCACCGCGAACCCAGAGCAGGGCTACCGGCCGGTGTTCGCCGGCGGGCACGACGTGCTGGCAGAGGGGCTGTTCGGAGCGTTCGTGAGCTCCCCGGCCACGCCCGTGCCGGTCGCCGCCACGGTCGACACCGGAACCCAGCACCTGACCGGATGGGACTGCGATCCCACCGTCTACGTCCCGGGCGCCGACCTTACGGGCGCCGACCTCGCCGGCAAGCGGCTGGCGGGTTGCGACCTCGCCGGCGCCACGTTCGATGGCGCCGACGCCGAGCACGTCGATCTCACCCTCGCCGACCTCCAGGGGGCGACGTTCGCGGGTGCAGACCTGCTGCCGGCCACGCTGAACGGCGCCGACCTGCGTGGTGCGGACCTCACGGGCCAGGTGCTGCTGCACCGCACCGGGGGCGGCATCTGGCCTTGGCCGCCAAGTCCCGAGGAGGTCTACGAGCACACCCTGTTGCAGGGTGCCCTCGTCGAGAACGCGTCGTTCAACGGGGCGTACGTGGCCAGCGCCGACCTCTGCCTGACCTGGCCCGACTGGAGCGGCACGAACATGGGCGCCACCGAGGCGCGCTTCGACCTGTACCTGGGCTGGGTGCCGAGCATGCCGGTCTTCTCGCAGGGCATCGCCAGCCCGTTCCCGGGCGGCCTCGGCCTGAGTCCGGCAGCCGTCGAGGGCTTCTGCCAGGCCCCGGGCGTCGATGCCGACTTCTCGGAGTTCACCGTGCCGCCGTCGGCGCAGGTCGGCCCCGACTGGGGTGGCCGAGACCTGCACGGCATGGCCTGCAACCTGTGCAGCTTCCCGTCCGGTACGACGTTCGCCGGCTCCGACCTCACCGGTGCCAGCCTGGCGCAGTCCTTCCTCGGCGGCGCCGACCTGACGGGCACCACGCTCACCGGTGCGGTGCTGCGGTCGGCGAAGCTCACGAACGCCGTCGGGTTGACCGGCGCGCAGCTCCTCGCCACCGACGACCAGTGGGACGCCATCGACCTCAGCGGGACCGGCGTCGACCTGTCCGGCGCCGACCTCACCGGACACACCCTCGCCGGCGCGCGGCTGTCCGGCATCGACCTGTCGGGCGCGGACCTGTCCGGCGTGAACCTGACCGGCGCCGTGCTCACCGCGACCGACCTCACCGGTGCGAACCTCACCGGCACCATCCTCACCGACGCCGACCTCACCGGCGCGGTCGGTGTGACGGCGCCCCAGCTGCTCGCCGCCGATCCCGACTGGACGGGAATCGACATCGACGGCACGGGCGTCGACCTGTCCGGTGCCGACC
>JAGQSN010000062.1:0-152 GCA_020439555.1 Acidimicrobiales bacterium
AGCGGACGATCTGGCCGATCTCGAGACCGACCTCTGTGAGCCCGTCGTCGACAGGAGAGGACTTTCGGGTCGTCATCGCGTCCGCCCGTCCGGTGCGCCTCCACCCGCCACGCGAGCCTGGAGGCGACGCATCCCGGCGAGCCAGCGGTCGG
>JAGQSN010000062.1:337-12125 GCA_020439555.1 Acidimicrobiales bacterium
ACCCCCTGCGGGCACAGGCACGACACCTTTATCCCGCGGTCGCCGTAGGTGATCGACAGCCACTCGGCAACTGCGACCGCCGCGTGTTTGGTGACCGAGTACGGAAGGTCACCGATCTGGCTCAGCAAGCCGGCCGCGGAGGCTGTCGAGAGCAGGTACCCATCGCCGCGCGCCAACATCGAGGGGAGAACAGCCTCGGCTGCGTAGACGTGGGACAGCGTGTTGATCCGCCAGATGCGTTCCCACGTCGAGTCGTCTCCGTCGAGACCGGCTCCGGAGCCGATGCCGGCGTTGGATACGAAGAGGTCGATCGGTCCGTGACGTTTCTCCGTCTCCGTGACGAGCGACGCGACGGCCTTACGCGACGCCACGTCGACGACGGTGCCGTGCGCTCGTTCGCCCAGGTTCTCCGCCGTCGTCCGAGCGGCGCTGCCGTCGACGTCGGCGACCACCACGGCCCTCGCACCCTCGGCGACGAATGCCTCTGCCAGGGCACGGCCGATGCCTTTGGCACCGCCGGTCACCACTGCGACCTTGTCGGCGAGCTCCATTCCCTGCACCCTACCGACGGACGCCCGGGCGGTGACGTGGCCGCCTTCAGGGGGTCAGTACTGGCCGCTCGTGGTGAGGACGTACGGCTCTGCCGTGGGGGCGGAGCCCGGTTCGAGCGACACCTCGACGACGAGCGTCGTGCTGTCGTCACGGAACATCGCGGGCTCCTGGAGTGTGAACTCGACGGGTTCACCGTTCGAGGACACTCCCGAGCGGAGTTCGTCGCCGGACTCGTCGAGTACCCGCAGCCGCATGATGGAACCTCCCGGCGCGGTGAGACCGATGGTGAGCTTCCCGTCGCCCAGAAGGTTGCGATGGTCACTCACGGGCCGCTCCCAACGGTCGACGTCGTCGGCCGGGACGATCGTTCCCTTCGCCCGATCGGTCAGGACCATCGACGGGGGATCCGCGTCGACCGCTTCGCATCCGTTCTCCGGATCGCCGTCGAAGTCCGCTGTCGACGGCAGGCACTTCCTGCCGTCCGTGTTCGGTGCGGGCGCTGATCCGCACGGTTGATAAGGGAGGTCGCGGCACGCTTCGGTGGTGGTGGTCGGCGCCTCTTCGAGCGTCGTCGGAGGGGCTGTCGGAGCCTTCCGGTCGGAGCCGTCCGACGTGCCGACCAGGAATGCAACGATGGCTGCACCGACAGCGAGCGCCACGACACCGGCGGTCAGAGTGCGTCGGGAGACGTTGCGGCGACGTCGGGGACCGGCGACGGTCCGAAGGGGTCGGGTCCCGTCGGTTCCTCCCTTCGCCTCGGCCGCGGTCGGTCTCCTGGCCGGGTCCGCGGCGAGCATCGACTCGATGGACCGACGTAATTCGACGCCGAGCGTCCTCGGCAGTTTCTCGGTCGTGCCTGCCGCGGCACGCAGCATCAGGACCCTGGGGTCGGCGCTGCCGAAGGGGCCCGAGCCGGTCGCGGCGAACGCCAGCGTCGCCCCGAGCGAGAACACGTCGGAGGCAGCGGTGGCCGGTTCGCCACGTGCCTGTTCGGGGGACATGAACCCCGGCGTGCCGATGACCATCTCCGTCGCTGTGAGGCCAGGGGTGGCGTCGCGGTGCACCGCCGCCCCGAAGTCGACGAGGTAGGCCTCCCCGCCGTCGTCGAACAGGACGTTGGCCGGTTTGATGTCACGGTGCACCACACCTTGGCGGTGAGCCGATGCGAGAGCATCGAGCAGGCGGTCGCGGATCCGTTCGACCGCCTCTGTCGACAGCGGGCCGTGCTCGTTCACCCGGCTCGCCAGGTTCCCGCCCGGCAGGTACTCCATCACCAGCACGATGTCGTCACCGTCGTCGTGGACTTCGAGAAGCCTGACGATCGCAGGATGGTCGAGTCGGAGCAGGACCTCGGCTTCGCGCTTGATCCGTTGTCGTGCCCTCGACATCTCCTCGGGAGTGCCGTGCAGGGACAGACGCTTCAGCGCCACCTGCCTGCCGTGTTCGTCGACGGCGAGGTCGACGACGCCCATGCCGCCGCGTCCGAGGCGGCGCAACACCCGGTAGTTCACCGTCGACGGGGCGTGGCGGGAAGTTCTGTCACCGGCCCAAGGCTAGGGAGGACCGCCGTTCCTCCAGGTATCGGGGTTGATCACCGCGTACTTCGCAAACGACGCATGCCCGTTGCCGGGGACCGATACACTGTCGCCCGTGACCGAGACCGCAGCGCCAGAGATCATCCTCGAGGCCTTGGCCGTGATCGACCAAGCACTCCCCACCATGCAACACCGCGAGCTGGTCTCCACCGATGAGGTGGCCGACCTTCTCCTCGACCTTCGCCTCCTGCTGGCCACTTCGCCCTCGGAACCGGTCGAGGCTGCCGGCGTCTGACGCCGTTTCTCGGCCGCAGCCGGCGGGCGGCGGTTCGATCAACCCTCTTCGAGGATCTCTGCGAACGATTCCCTGATCGCGGACGCCAGGTCCGAGGGATCCTCCACGGCAGCCGTGTCCACGTGGAGGCCGATGTCGAGGTTCCCCCGGTAGCTCATCGTGGTGATGTTCCACGCCGTTCCACCGATCGGGCCGATCGGATAGTTCCCCTCCATAAGCGCACCCGCGATGAAGAGGTCGAACGGAGCCGCCCGCACGTTCGAGGTAGCGAAGTCGACGGTCGCGACCTGCTGGCGGAACAGCCTGACGAGCAGGGGTTGAGGGACGAGGTTGGCCAGTCCGGCGACCGAGGACGTCAGTTGCATCGCCTTCTCGGTCTTGGCGACCGACAACCGGGCGTGGATCTCCGACAGTCGCTGCACGGGATCCGCCGAAGTCGACACGAGGACGCGGGTCGGCGTGAACGAGTTACCGCCCACGGACCGATCCGAGCGGTTGCTGACCGGCATGGAGATTCGCAACTCGTCGACCTCGACGCCACGATCCCGGTGGTAACGGCCGGCACCGCCGGCGGCAGCCGCCACGAACACGTCGTTGACGCTCACCCCGTGGCGTTCGGCGGCGGCCTTGACCTCGGCGAGAGGAATCTCGAACGTCTCGAGGGCGCGGTCCAAGGATCTCGCGCCCCACAGGGGTGAGCGGTGGCCGTCGAGCACGGCCAACTGACGGGCGAGCGAGCGGGCCGTCGCCGCCGTCTCGGCGGGTAGGCCGGCGATGAGATCGGCGAGGTGCGCGGGGTCCCTCACCCATTCGGACACGGAACTCACCAGCGAACCGGCCGCGTCCACACCTCTCCGGGTGACGGAGCCGAGCAGTTCACGAGCCGAACGCCAAGGGTCGGCGCCGGGATGCTCCGCTTCGCTCGGCTTCTCCGGGCCGGGTGGACCGTCGTCGACGGGGGGAGGTTCGGGGGCGTCGCGTTCCAGGTCGATGAACTCGACCGACATGCGAACGCCACCGACCCCGTCGGTGATCGTGTGGTGCATCTTCTGCACCATCGCGGCCCGGCCATCCGGGAGCCCTTCGATGACCGTGAACTCCCAGAGCGGCCTCGACCGGTCGAACGGCTTCGCGACGATCCCGGTCGCGATCCGTCGTACGTCTGCGTCCGTGGAGCCGGGCGGAAGGGTGACGAAGCGGAGGTGACGATCGAGATCGAAGTCGGGGTCATCCTCCCAGTGGGGAGGTTGCCCCAACGGCGCGTCGACCACGCGCCGGCGAAGTCGCTCGACGACCCGTGACGCCCTCCAGAGCCGTGCTCTGAGGCGGACGGGATCGGGCGACCGGTCGAAGAAGGAGATGTTCGCGAAGGTCGAGGACAGGTACGGGTCGTCCTCGAGACGCCACATCAGGGCTTCGAGGTCGTTCATCCGCTCCAGGTCGGCCGTGCTCCCGTCCACGTGACGACCCTAGGCGACGACCCTGGAAGCGGCTTGCGGATCAGTTCCTGGGAGGCATCGGCCACACCCTGTCGGCCACCTTCGCGAACACGGCACCGAGTGCAGCTCCGGCGACGACGTCCGAGGCGTGATGGATCCGGACGTGGACGCGACTCGTCGCGACGAAGACGGCGGCCGCATAGATGGCGGGCCGCCAACGCGGGTCGCGTGCCGAGAGGATCCCGGCCGCAGTGAACGCGGCGCTCGCGTGCCCGCTCGGAAAGCTCGACGTCTTCGGGGCTCGAAGGTTGTGCGGCCGGACGAAGTCGGCCGCGGGGCGGGATCGCCTGAACAGTCGTTTGATCCCCTGGTTGACGAGGATCGACTCTGCGAGAAGCGCCACGCCGAGACGAAGGGCCGCTTCCTGGTCCCGGGGGTCGGAGCGCAGGCCCTGCGCGGCGGCGACGAGTTGCCACACGAGGCTGAAGTCCCCCAACTCCGACGCCAGGTAGTACGCGCGGTCGAGCGCTGGTCGACCGCGGAGGTTGTCGTCCCACCACCGGTCGACCGAGTCGTCGAGACGCTGGACCCAGCCCGGAGCCGCTACTTCGGCGTTCCCGACGCGAGACGCAGCCGTTTCGACGCACCGATGCGAAGGTGGCCGACCGTCCGACATGGGAGCCGAGCCTAGGACGCGGTGGCTTCGGTACCGACGAGGGCGGAGGTCCCATCGGCCTCGTCGGTGGCCCTGTCCGCTCGCTCTCGCAGGAGCACCGGGACGAGGTCAGGGTTCCCGCCCTTGGCCGGGCAGTACGCCTGGTAACCGCACCATGCGCACAGGGGTCCCGGACGCGGTCGGAAGTCCTCCTTCTCACACGCAAGGGTGATGGCCCGCCACATGGCCTCGATCTTCTTGCGCAGACCCCGCGTGGCCTGTGCGGTGGGAGTCGTCGTGATCGTCGTCCGGTCACCGAGGTAGAGAAGCTGGACCTTCGCCGGGAGCACCCCGAACAACTCCTCGCAGAGCAGCGCGTAGAACGTCACCCCACCCAGGCGTCCCTGTGTGTGCGCTGTTCCCGGGGACCGTCCCGTCTTGTAGTCGGTGACCACCAGGCCGCCATCAGGGTCTATCTCGAGCCGATCGATGATCCCGCGCAGGCGGAGACCGTCGACGGTCGCCTCCAACTTGAGTTCCAATCCGATCGGATGGACCGTGGTGGGATCCTCCAGGTCGAAGTACCGCTCGACCAGGCGTCCGGCTTCCGCGAAGAACTTCGCGGCGGCCTCGTCGTCCAGTTCGAGGCCGAGGAACTCGGGGTCGGTCGAGAACTCGTCGATCGCGGTCGCCAGGTCCTGCCGCGCGTTCTCCACGGTCCTGTCTGCCGGTTCGCGTTCGAAGAGGTGTTCCAACGCCCTGTGTACGAGCGAGCCCTTCGTCGCCGGCTCCGACGGGGGCTCAGGGAGCAGGTCCACCGACGAGTAGCGGAACGCGAGAGCGCAGTCCTTGAACGAGCTCACCTTCGACGGTGACAACGTGGACGGCGGCGTGAGGGCCATGGACGAACCGTACCCGGGGGGTGTGACGAGTCGAGGCACGGTCGGGCGCCGGCCGTGCACGGAACTACGCTCCGTCCGCGATGGGCAACGGTGCGAGGGGGAACGACGAGCCCGAGGTGGCCGTGACGGTCGACCATGCAGCGGACGTCGTCGTCGACGGTCGGACCGCCCGAGCCGTCCGGACCCGGGACGCGCTGGTGGAGGCGACGATGGCCCTGGTCGAAGAGGGAGACCTGCGGCCGACTGCGCCGAGGATCGCCGAACGGGCAGGGGTGTCGGTCCGTTCCGTGTTCCAGCACTTCGACGACCTCGAAACCCTCTTCAGCGCCCTGGGGGACCGGGCGTTCGCCCGCGTCGCCTCCCTGGTGGGACCGATCGACACGGAGAGTCCCCTTCCGTTGCGGATCGACCGGTTCGTGACGGAACGCTGTCAGATCAACGAGGCGATCACGCCGATCAACCGAGCGGCGATCCTCCAGGCACCGACGTCCGAGACGATCAACAGGCAGTTCCGCCACGGTCACCGGATGGCGGCGGGCCACCTCGCCGAGTCCTTCGCCCCCGAACTGGCGAAGCTCGGGTCCAGGGCGGACGAGTTGCTCGACGCGCTGGTCGTCGTCACGTCGTGGACGTCGTGGAACCTGTTGCGGACGCTGGAGCGTCGCGACGAGGCGGAAGCGACGGCGATCATCCGACGCAGCGTCGACCTGCTGTTCGTCGGAGCGGGCCTGTCACCGACCAGCCACGGGCTCGCCGACCTGCCGCTGGACGACGGCTCGGACTAGCTGCCGGTCAGGGCTGCGGCTTGTGGACCCGCGCAGCGATGACGTCGGCGAAGGCGGCCATTCCCTCGGCGTTCGGATGGACCGGTGCAGCCGTCGACAAGGGCACGAGGCCCTCGACCCACCTGTCGCTGGAACAGAAGTCGTGGCCGATGCTCGGCGTAGCGAGGTCGATGAACGCCACGTAGTTGTCCGCCGCGACCTGTTGGATCATCGCGTTCAGCTCGTGGACCTTGTCCCTCAACCACCCCACGTCCGACGGCAGGACCGGCACCAGCGGGTAGCAGCCGTTACCGGTCTCCGGGAGGACCGTCGGGTAACCGACGACGTACACCCAGGCGTTCGGTGCCCGGAGTTTGATGTCCTTGATCGCCTGGTCGAGACGGGGGGCGACTGCTGCTATCCGGTTCGAGACCTCGTCGACACCTCCGGACACGTAGTCGTCCTTGCAGCCGTCCTCCCAAGGCCAGCTCGTCCCGCAGGACTTGACGAGGTCCGAGAATCCGATGTCGTTACCGCCGATGCCGAGGGTGACGACGGTCGTCCCGGAGTCCAGCGCGTCGAGCTGTGCAGGGTTCGCCGGGCCCGGCGTGACGTCCTGGGCGGAGTAGAGGTCGTCGATCGTCGCGCCGGAACAGCTCACGTCGACGAGTTCGGTCGTGCCGATCCGGGGTTGGACCAGGTGGGGCCAGTTGTTCGTCGAACGCAGACAGCCGAGAGGGTCGGTGGTCTGGTCCGGGATGAGCGGGCCGGCCACGTAACTGTCCCCGAGGGCGACGTAGCGGCCAGGTGGGACCGGGTCGCAGCCCGAGAGGGCGGTAGCTCCGAGAAACGACGCTGCTGCGAGCGCCGCGACACCGAAGCGGCGACGAATGCGGGTGGCGTTCGTACCTGACACGGATCTCCCCTTCCGATCGGTGCAACGGGCGAACGCTACAACCCCGGAACGACGAAATGGCGTAGTTCTCCGTCGCGATGCGACGCGGAACTACGCCATTTCGGGAGCTCGGCGGTCAGCTCGCGTGGTGCGAGCGCCGGAGGGTCAGCCGCCGAGGGCCTTCAGCGTCTGCTGCAGTTCCTCGGTGAGATTCGCGGGGACGACGTATCCGTCCTCGTCGCGGATCTTGTCGAAGTTGTCGCGGATGTCCTCGACGGTGAGCGACTCCGTGTCGGTGAAGCCCTGGGTCACGGCCGTGAACACCCGGGCCACGTGGCCGCCACCGCAGGAGTAGACCTCGCCGGTCACCGGAACATCCTCGTGGGCGAGCCACGCGACGACCGGGGTGATGAACTCGGGGGCGAGCTTGTCCACGAGCGGTCCGAGAAGGTCCTCGGTCATGCGGGACTTGGCCACCGGAGCGATCGCGTTCGCCTTGATGTTGTTCTTCGCGCCCTCGACCGCGAGCACCCGGGTGAAGCCGACGAGGCCGGCCTTCGCAGCGCCGTAGTTCGTCTGGCCGAAGTTGCCGAAGATCCCCGCGGCGGACGAGGTGTTCACGATCCGGCCGTAGTTCTGGGCGCGCATGGTCTCCCAGGCTGCGTGGGTCACGTAGAAGGCGCCCTTCAGGTGGACGTCGATGACCGCCTCGAGCTTGTCGCGGTCCATGTTCTTGAACGACGCGTCGCGCAGGATGCCGGCGTTGTTGATCACGATGTCGACCTTGCCGAATGCATCGAGCGCGGTCTGGACGATCGCCTGGCCACCCTCGGGTGTCGCGACCGAGTCGTAGTTCGGGACGGCCTCGCCGCCCGCCGCCTTGATCTCGTCCACGACCTGCTGCGCAGCCGTGTGGGAACCGCCCTGGCCGTCGACGGAACCGCCGAGGTCGTTCACGACGATCAGCGCACCGCGCTTCGCGAGTTCCAGCGCGTGTGAGCGGCCGAGACCGCCGCCGGCACCTGTGATGACCGCGACCTTGCCGTCGAAACCGAGTTCTGCCATGGGAGGGATGCTCCTACGTGTGCGTTCTTTGGACGGTCGAAACCTAGTGGAGCCCCGGCTCACTGGACGAAGGGCGGTTTCGGCTGCGGACGAGGCGCCAGAGCAGTTCGTCGAGCCGTGTCCTCGGACTCGGGGGACCCGACGAACCGGCGGCGCCGCGTCGGACGACGCGCGTCCGTCCGGTGAGCAGCGCGGCGCACACCAACCAGGTCGTGCCGGTCTCGACCTCGACCCGGTCTGGGGTGAAACGACGGACCTCACCGGAGGCGACGGTGACCTCGCGGAGCCTTCCCGACAGTCCTCGGCCCCGTGGTGTCCCGGTGACGGTCGCCGTCACGCCGGTCTCGGACAGGATCCTGCGGAGACTCTCGACCTCGCCGCGGGTGACGACGTGGACCGTCTTCGTCGCGGCGAGATCCATCCACGCAGGACGGTGGCCCGCGGGAGTTGGATTCGCCAGCACGACGAGCACCCGTTCGACGCCACCTCCCGGCGGTGGCAGGTCGGGCAGTACGACGGACCGCTCACCGGTGGTTGCGCCGGGGCGGAGGGCGCCGAAGCGTGAACGGCCGCGGGAGCGAAGGTGCGTCGTGCTCGGGAGCGCCGCTGCGGCCAGGTAGGCGACGCGGTCGCGGACGCTCGGCAGCTCACGTGACGCGGTGATACGCGACCTTCGGAACGAGGAGCCGTCGCGGCGCTGTGCCGCGATCACGGCGTCCTCCTCGGGGTCGACGGTGGTGCGCTCCAGCCAGGCGGTCCACTCCGGCAGCGAGGCACCCGCAGCCTGCACCTCGCGAACCGCCTGGGCGAGCACTGCCGTTCCCCGCCAACGTTCGGCCTCCGTGGCGATCTTCTCGACGGATCCTTCGCGTTCGGCGCTTCGCAGGTACCCGACGATGTCGCGGAGGCTGACGAGCCGTGGAGACGGCGACCCCAGGACCGCGTGGTACGCAGCATGGAGGGTCCGGACGGTCCGGTTCGGTGTCAGGACCTCGTGGCCACCGAGATCGAAGGAATCGGGGGAACGGTGGAGCCTCTCGACCGGCAGGCGGACCGCGTGGACGCCGTCGCAGATCGTCCTGTGAACGTCGATTTCGATCCGATCCGGAAAGGTGACGGTGACGGACTTGGCGAATCGTTGATCGAACCCGCGCCGCCGTTCGGCGAATGGTCGCACGGCTCCTCGCCTTGCCAGGGCCCCGAGCACCGCCGGGAGATCGTCGGCCTGCACCAGCAGGTCGAGGTCGGCGAAGGCGCGCAGGGAAGGGTCGATCTCGTCGAGGTGCGCGACGGCCGGCCCCTTCACGACCAACGCTCGTACGTCCACGTCCTCCAACCAACCCGTGATCGCCCAGAGGCGGCTCTCGACCCGAAGGCACCACGCCATGGCGTCCACGTGGACGTCGACGAGTTTCTCCACCACGTCGTCGTCGAGTCGGAGGAGCCCGGTCTGGACGGCTCGGACGAGAGGACCGGTCAGCCGTTCCTGCGCAGCAGCGTTGACCAGATCGCGCTGGTCGGGGACCTCCGACACGTCGATCTCCTGGACCGCAGAATGCCCGGGGCCGGGCGCCGTGGCGATGGCGACCTCGGCGAGCACACGCAGAGCAGCAGGTCCGGGTCGCCCGTTCGGAACCGCGGGGTTCATCGGCGACGCGCGATCAGTCCGAAACGGTCCAGGACGTCGATGCAGTCCTCGACGACGGCCCCCACGTCCACGCCGTCGGGGGCCGACTCTGCGAGGCGGTCCGCGATCTCCGCGGGATCACCGGGCGTGGCGAGCGCGGCCCAAACCAGTCCCACGGGTCCGCTCAGGCGGTGGACCTCGCTCTCGCCGCCGCGGATCACCAGGACCTCGGAGCCGACGGAGCGGTCTATCGCATCCGGGCTGCGGTAGATCAAGGGGTGATCTCCGACAGGCGGGCGACGATGTCGGGCCCGCCGCCGTGGACGAGCCTGAAGGTCGGGACCGTCGTGGCGACGTCGTCGAGGGTGTCCATTCCCGCCTGGCCGGTGGCGCTCAGGTTCAGGGTGTTGGTGATGAGCGATTCCAGCGCGTCGGTGGGGGACAGCCGTTCGAGGCTCCAGGTGGCACCGGGTTCGTAGGTGGGTAGCACCACGATGTCGACCGGGCCGGGCGCCGTCACGTGCACCACGGCGTTCGCGTTGAGTTCACGCGGCGTCGTGTTCCAGCGGTCGGACGGATCGAGGCCGAGGGCGGACCGGCTCGACGCGTCCAGGGCGAGTGGCTTGGGGTAGGGGACAGCGGCGAGGTCGGTTCCCCGGATCCCGATCGACTCGTCGCCCAGGTATCCCCAGCCTGCGGCGACGAGGAGCCCCGCAAGCGTCGACTTCCCTGCCCCTGACACGGCGGGGAGGATGACCACGGAGCCGTCGGGACGGACCAGCCCGGCCGAGTGAAGGGTCACGAAGGTTCCGTTCTCGTGCCCGTACTCGTTGACGACCGTCGTCACCTGGTCGAGCAGCGAGGAGCGGTCGGGGAACACCCACTCGCTGTCGGCGACCAGCCGGACGGAACCGTCGGCGCGTTCCTCGATCGTGAACCGGCGAGTCGGTTCCCCCTTCACGGTTCCAGGACCCAGGTAGTCGTCGACGAAGCGAACGAGATCGGGATCGGACCCGACGAACTGGATCGCGTGTCCGACTACCGGGTGGATCGCTCCCTCGACCGGGAAGGACTCGGTGTCGGAAGCCTGTCCGAGGCGGCGCGGCGTCGGTGCCGGGTCGGTACGCCCTACCAGACCGAGGCCCGAGAAGGACTCGACGGCCTTCAGGATGTCACGGCGGACCTCGGCCGGGTCAGCACCGGTCAGGTCGGACCACTCCGCAGCCAACTCGTCCACCTCGGTGTCCCCGTCGCATGCGTCGAGCAAGGCCAGTGCGCTCGCGTTGAGCCTGTGGAGGGTCTCCGCGACGAGGTCCTGGGCGATGGCGGTGTCGGGCCCGGAGAGGAGCACGCCTGGAGCGAGGGCTGGAAGCTTGGCCACCCCGAAAAGCTAGGAGACGGCGCGACCTGGTCGCGCCGTCTCGCTCCTAGGAATGTGAGGGTGTCAGACGAGGGTGAGGGTGATCGCCCCGGCACCGCCGTCGGTGGCGTTGTCAGCGGAGTTGCCGCCCCCGCCCACCTTGGCTCCCCCGGATCCGCCGTTCCCAGCGGCGCTGAAGGAGACTCCCGTCGCCCCGGTCAGACGGGCCGAACCGCTGCCGCCACCGCCGCCCGCGTCCCACTGGGAACCCCAGACGACCGTGCCACCGGCGCCGCCACCACCGCCGAAGGCGCCGCCTCCGCCGCCTCCGCCGCCGCCTCCGTCGTAGTTGCCGCTGGCGTTGCCACCGTTTCCTCCCGCGCCGCCGGCCGAGGAGGTGCCGGCACCACCGAGTCCTCCTCGCACGCCCCCCAGGACGAGCGCTGTGGAGGTGCCGCCGGCGCCACCCAGCGACGTCGAGGCGCCGCGTCCGTAGCTGTTCGGTTCACCCTGGCCCGGGCCACCGTTGGCGCCGTTGCCGGGGTTGGTGGCGGCTCCGCCGCCGTTGCCTCCGGGGCTGTCAGGTGAGGCGGTGTCGTCCGATCCGCCTCCGCCTCCGCCTCCGCCGGGTGCGATCACGTCGATGCCCCCGCCCGCGACGGAGCTGGCGCCGCCTCCGCCGCCGCCGGACCCGGCGCC
>JAGQSN010000428.1 GCA_020439555.1 Acidimicrobiales bacterium
CCGGTCGTTGAGCCTGTCGAAACGACCACGGCCACAACCGGTCGAACGCGCTCCCGGACCTCGACGGACCCGCCGTCGTTCTCAGGAGTCGGCCGGCACCTCGTAGGTGGGGACGATGACGGCCCTCGCTATGACGTGAGCGCTCAGGTTGAACCCGACATAAGCCGGCGACGCGGATCCGTCGATGCCGAGGTAGTCGGTGTCGAGAGCGTGGACGGCGTACACGTAGCGGTGAGGCCCGTGTCCGGCGGGTGGGAAGGCACCCACGTAGCCGGTCGCTCCGGCGTCGTTCCGGGCCTCGATGGCAGACGCCAGAGGCCCCTCTCCGCCGACGGCCACGGCCCGGTCCAGCGAGGTGACCGACGCCGGTACATCGAAGAGAACCCAGTGCCAGAATCCGCTGCCGGTCGGGGCGTCGGGGTCGAAACAGGTGACGGCGAAGCTGCGAGTCTCGGCGGGGAATCCTTCCCAGCGGAGATGGGGGGACAGGTTCCCACCGGACAACCCGTAGGCAGGGCTGGCGACGTGGCGCTCGTCGAGCGGGGCCCCGTCGGAAATGTCGTCGCTGGTGACGGTGAACGACGGAACCTCGGCGAGGTACTCGTACGGGATGGGCGGGGTTGCTCGGTTCTTCCTCATCGTGTCCTCCATCGTTCGGCGGTCGGGGCCGCGTTCGTCGCTGTCGGTTCTAGTCGGACTCGCGGGCTCACGTTCCCCGGTCCGATCGCACACCGGCCGCGCGGGCCTGCTCCTACATCTGTTCGGCCTGCTCCTCGGATGATCGTGCCGCCTCGTTGAACACCCCTTGGGCCATCAGCGACATCTCCGCCGCAGCACGGCGCCGGTAGATGTCGGCACGCACCCTCCACAGCCCCGGGTCGCGTTTGGCACGCGCGGCCATCTCGATCAGCTCACAAGCCATCCGATGCTCACCGATCGCCGACAGATCCTGTGCCCGCGTGACGAGGCGGTCCGCTCCTCCGGCCAGGTCTGCCACCTCGCGGGCCAGGTCAGCAGCGGGCGGAGGCTTCAGGCGTGCCGGGTCTCCGTCCCACCAGCCCCCGTAGAGGCGCCAGATGTTCCGCACCACGAACTCGGGCTCGTCGTAGACGGGACGCATCCAGGGTCTCCGGAGCAGGTCCGGATCGACGCGCACCGAGTTGACGATGTCGTCGAGGACCGCGCCGTCGTTCATGGCCGACACCACGTCGCGGACGAGGCCCTCCAGCGCCGTGGCGAGATCGCCGAGCACGGTCGCTACTCGTTCCGCTCCGCGGACGGGTAGTCCGTGCGCCGGCAGGAGGAGTTCCGGTTCAAGGGCAAGTATCCGCCGAAGCGCCGCCGCCCACTCGGCCGGGTAGCGCTGGACCTTCTGCGGGTTGCCCGCGTTGGGAAACACCCAGGCCACGAAGTCGCCGACAGCGACCGCCTTCATGGAAGGGATCCACGCCCACGCGTGGTCGTCGGTCTCGCCGAGCGAGTGGTGCAACTCGAAGGTCGTCCCACCGACGTCCAGGGCGAGGGACTCCCGGAAGGACAGTTCGACAGGAGCGGTGTCCTGCGGGAGGAAGTGTTGGCCCGCCCCGAAGAGGCCGGGCCCGAACTGGCGCCGGTTCACGTTCAGGTTCCAGCCGTCGGTGGCCCTGTACCGCGCGAAACGCGCTTCGACGGCTTCGTGGCCGACCACCCTGGGGAACTTGTGCCCGCGTTCGATGCCGTCGGCGATCAACGCGCCGGAGCCGCCGACATGGTCGACGTGGCCGTGCGTGTACACGAGCGTGTCGATGGGTTCGTCGCTCCAGGTTCGCAGCGATGCGGTGACCCGTTCACCGGTCAGCGCGGAGGACGAGTCGAACAGCACGAGGCCGTCATCGGTGCGGAAGGCCAGTACGTGCGAGAAGGATTCGACGATCGCGAGGCCGTCGGCCAGCTCGGAGAGTTCGTTGGTGATCCGGTTCGCGGGACCATCGGGAGCGTCCGGTGGAGGTCCCCCGGGTGCCGACCAGGCGTCGACGATCGCGGAGGACAGGTCCAGCAGCTCAGACTCCATGACACTCACCGTGCCACAACCCTGACCACCCTGCCCATGAGCTGTCGCTTTCCCCTGTGTTTCTGCACCGCGGGTGGTGCAGAAACACAGGGGAAACGACGTTTTGGCAGGTCAGGAGGGGTGGTCCGCCGGGGTTCGGGTTCAGGGCAGGGGCGGGAGCGACTGCTGCTCGTCCATCATCGACGCCATGAACATCTTGATGAACTCGTCCGCCTCGTCGCTCATGCCACCCGCGACGCCGCCGTAGATCGCACCCGACGCCGCCGGCTCGTCGCCCTTCTCCTTGGCGTACGC
>JAGQSN010000063.1 GCA_020439555.1 Acidimicrobiales bacterium
CCCGGCTTCCT
Source organism: Acidimicrobiales bacterium (assembly GCA_020439555.1). Taxonomy (GTDB): domain Bacteria; phylum Actinomycetota; class Acidimicrobiia; order Acidimicrobiales; family Iamiaceae; genus Aquihabitans. Next base: position 12 of record JAGQSN010000063.1, read on the forward strand.
GCCCGGCGTCGACCAGGAGCACAACGGCATCATCCGCCACGGCGCCAAGCTCCTGTACGCGTACTGCGAGGCGACGGTGCCGCGCATCCAGGTCATCACACGCAAGGCCTACGGCGGCGCCTACGTGGTGATGGACTCCAAGAGCATCGGTGCCGATCTGGCCTTCGCGTGGCCGTCCGCCGAGCTGGCGGTCATGGGCGCCGCAGGTGCGGTCGAGATCCTTCATCGCAAGGAGATCGCAGCGGCCGACGACCCCGAGGCCCGCAAGGCGGAGCTCACCGACGCCTACGCGGAGAAGTGGCTGAACCCCTACGTCGCGGCCGACCGCGGGTTCGTCGACGACGTGATCGACCCGACCGAGACCCGAGCGAAGCTCATCGCCGGCATGAACATGCTCGCCTCGAAGAAGGAAGAGCTCCCGCCCCGCAAGCACGGCAACATGCCGCTCTGATCGGATCGGCTTCCCATATGGCAGACGTGCGAATCACACCGGATCCGACCGACGAAGAGGTCGCTGCGATCCTCGCCGCGGTCGAGGGCGCGTGGCCTCGCGCGGCTGCCGGTGCACCAGCGGAGGAGCCCTCGCGGTGGCGGTGGTCGGGCCGCTGGTGGTCGAAGCCGGTCCCGGCCCGGCGCGTTCGCCCCTGGTAGTCAGAGCCCGCGGCGGTAGGCTCCCCGGCCGGTCGAGGTTCTCCTCGGGCGTCGACCGAATCGAAGGGGAAGACATGGGTGACGGGAGCAACTCGAACGGACGGCGCGCCCGCGACCACGCGGTCGCCGCCGTTCCGAACCGCAGGACCGGTGCGACACGCAGGACGTTGATCGCATTGTCGGCGGCGGCGCTGCTCGCTTCGACCGTCACGGCGACCTCGACGGCCGCCGCGGCATCGCCCCCTGGCTCCGTCGATGTCGCCTTCGGTACAGGAGGCGCGACGTCTCTGCCCGGCGGGTCCGCGCACTCGGTCGTCGTGGACCCCTACGGCGATCTCTACGCGGCAACGACAGACACCGCTGCCGACCCGCCGACGGTCTCCATCTCCAAGCTCGGCCCTGACGGTTCGATCGATCCGACTTTCGGTTCGGGAGGAACCGCGACGGACACGCGACCGGGTTTCGGGTACCCGGAGGACCTTCGCATCGCGGTCGACGACCTGGGTCGGGTGACCTCGGCCTCGATCGAGGAGGTCGGCGGCGAACTCCACCTGGTCCTTCGGCGCCTCCTCGCATCCGGTTCACCCGATCCGGCCTTCGGTGTGGCCGGGGTCGCGGAACCTGTCGTGCTGCCGTCCTCGATCTCCGACGTTGCCTCGATCGGTGGCCTCATCGCTGCTCCGGCGGGCGTCAGCTACGTGGCCCTCGTCTCGTCGACCGTGGACGTGAACGAGGGGACCGCACAGCACACGGGCGCGTTGTTGCGTTTCGACGAACACGGCACGAACGACGCGGAGGCGCCGTTGCCGATGGTGCGGGAGCGACTGGAGAACGGTTTCCCGGTCGACACGATCACCCGTGACGACTTGGGACGCATCTACTACGCGTCCGCGAGGAACCCTCGTGTCGAGGTGCGACGCTACGACGCGGACCTGCGGATCGACCCGGTGTGGTCGGACTACGGGGTGGCGATCTTCCGGCCGCCTTACTCGACCGGAGGGATCATCGGCATCCGCGACGTCGCCATCAGGGCGACCCGGGATGGTCTGTACGTCGCCAGCGACTTCATCAAAGTGTCCGAGTCGCCGGAGGGACTGTTGTCCGATGGGGCCTTCGTGGGCCGTCTCACCTACGGGGGCCAACCCGATCCGGGTTGGGCCGACGGCGGGGTCGTCGAACTCTGGCCCGGCGGGCTCGACGCGCCCCGGCTCGTCGACGCCGAAGGCGCGATCGGTGGTGGACTTCTGGTGGTCCAAGGCCCGTCGAGCGGTTCGAACGGGGGGACCCTTCGACGACTGGACGTGAGCGGCAGGTGGGCGGACGGCTTCGGGGCGAACGGATCCGTGCCCCTCACGGGACTCTCGCCGTCGGGCACGGCGGCGGTGGCCGGGGACCATGTCGTGCTCGTCGGAGGGACGGCCTCCGGGGCGGTCGCCCGCTCGTACTCCGTCGATTCTCCTGCCCTGCCGGTTCTCCCCACCGCCCCGACCGTCCTCGCGCGCGGGAGCGGCGCGGCGACCGTCACCTGGCAGTCTCCCGTGCCGGAGACCGACTCGATCTCCTATGTCGTCACGGTGAGATCCGCGGGTGTCCCGGTTCGCACCTTCACCTCCCGCGACCGGATCCTGGACGTCGACGGTCTCGACCCGGCCGTCACCTACACCTTCACGGTCGCAGCGGTCGAGCCCTGGGGTCGCGGTCCTGACTCTCCGCCTTCCAGACCGATCGTCCTCACCGACAGCGACGGTGGCCCTGGCACCGTCTACGTCCCGATCACGTCGTGCCGCTTGCTCGACACCCGGGTGGCCGGAGCTCGGGTCGGTTCGAGGTTGCGGGCCGTCGCCGTCCGTCGACCGGCCGGCGTCGAAGCGCAGGGCGGTCACGGAGGAGGTTGTGGAGTGCCATCGGCCGCATCGGCGATCGTCGCGGCCGTCTCGGCGGTCGACCCGTCCGGTAAGGGCTACCTGCGGGTCGGGGCAGGCGTGGAGCGGCCACCGGCGACGACGTTCGTCACCTTCGCCGGTACCTCGGTCACGAACGTCGGACCGTTGACCCTCGGCACCGGTCGGACCGATCTGGGAGTGCAGGCGTTCGGCGCCGGAACCGACGTGGTCATCGACCTTCTCGGCTACTTCGTCCCGCGGGTGGAGGTGTCGGCGACGGAGGGGGCGGTCTACGTGCCGATCGTCCCGTGCCGCATCTTCGACACGCGGGTCAACGGTGCCGCGGTCCGCTCCGGAGTGACTCGCACGATCGCCGTGTCGGGTGACCTGGCAGCGCAGGGCGGCAACCCGGCGGGGTGCTCGGTGCCCGATGCCGCGATAGCCGTCGAAGGAGCCCTGTCGTCCGTCGAGCCCCGGTCCGGTGGTTTCGCTCGGCTCGGTCCCGCGGGTGATCGTCCGACTGCGACGGTCCTCAACGTCGCTGCGAGACGACCGGTGGCGACGACTTCGATCGTCCCGATCGGACGTCCGCGCAACGGCGGGGCGGGGCTGGCCCTCCTGGCACGCGGTGTCGAGTCGGACTGGGTGGTGGACGTGACCGGCTACTACCTGCCGCGCACGGATCCCGCATCGGTTTCCGGATCGGTCTACTTCCCGGCGACCCCGTGCCGCCTGGCCGACACCCGACGGGCGGGAGGTCCGGTGACGACGGGTTCGGTGCTGCGGGTGGAGGTCTCCGGTGACGGCCCGGTGTTCGCCGCTCAGGGTGGGACCGCCGGCGGTTGTGGCGTGACGCCGGCAGCCAGCGCGGCCTCGTTGATCGTCACTGCCGCCGACGCCGAGGGCAAGGGGCACACGCGGGTCGGCCCTGCCGGTACGCCGGCACCGGGCGCCACGGTCGTGCAGTTCCGGCGAGGTGCGTCCGCCTCGGGAGGTGGCTCGTTCGGCCTGGGTTCGGGGGCCGTGGACCTTCGCACCTACGGCGGCCCGACGAATCAGGTGGTCGATCTCCAAGGCTGGTTCGAGCTGTTGGACACGCCCGCGGAGCAACGGTGAACGAGCCGACGTCGGGGCCGATAGCGCCTCGTGCCGACCGCCCGCCCGAAGGCTCGGCGCGACGGCGGTTTCGCCGCCGATAGGGTCCAACCGTGCCGGACGATCGACGTGAAGACGATCTGGAAGCCGGTGTCGACGGCTGGCTGGGCGCTATGGGAGCGCCTCGTCGGCTTCGCCCGGAGCTGACGACGGTCGGTGTGGACGAGGCGGTCGTTCACCATGGTCGCCACGTCGAGCGTTTCGCGGACCTCTCGCCCGACACCTCCTACGAGTGGGGCGGCTTCAGCCTGCGCACGCTTCCAGCGTGTGGAGAACTGCTGAGCACGGTCGCGACGGTCAACGACGTCCACTTCGGTGAGGAGGTCTGCGGACACATCTCGGGATCCGACATCGGTCCGGTGTTCCGCAGCGAACCCGGGGAGGCTCCGTACCCGGAGGTCATGAGCGAAGGGGCTGTCGAGGAGATTGCGGCCCTCGACCCGGATCTCGTCCTGGTGAAGGGCGATCTGACCTCGAACGGGACCGTCGCCGAGTACGACGAGTTTCGGGCGGTGTACGAGCCCGCCTTCGACGGGCGACTCCTGGTCGTGAGGGGCAACCACGAGTCCTACAACCACGCCACGTTCGCGTCCGAGCCGTTCCAGTTGCGGGACCTGCCGGGTGTGCGCGTCGTCCTGCTCGACACGTCGATCGATGGTGGGGTCGCCGGCACGCTGAGCGACGAGCAACTCGAGTGGTTGGACACGATGTGCGCCGAGGCGGACCGCCCCGTTCTGGTTTTCGGACACCATCCGGTCGGTGACCGGAACTCCAAGGAGGCCTCGGACCGCAACTTCGGCATCGACGTCGACGTGTCGGAAAGCCTCGTGGAGATAGCGGCCAGGAGGCCGAGGTTCGCCGGCTACTTCGCCGGCCACACGCACCGGAACCGTCTCCGACGCTTCGCCTCCGCCGGGGACGTGCCCTGGGGCGAGGTCGCCTGCGTCAAGGACTACCCGGGCGCGTGGGCCGAGTACAGGGTCTACGAGGGGAACGTCGTGCAGGTCATGCACCGGATCTCGACCTCCGCAGCGCTCGCGTGGACGGACAAGACTCGGCACATGTTCGAAGGGCTGTACCGCGACTACGCGTTCGGTTCCCTCGCCGACCGTTGCTTCTCCTGGACACCGCGCAGGGGGCGTTGAGTTGGCCGATCCGACGTTCTCCCAGGACGAGGTGACGACCGCGTATCGGTACGTGAGCCACTGGTGGTGCTCCCTCGTCGGAGCGATCGACGACGACCGCTGGGACGGCCCGGCTCTAGGTGAGTGGTCGGTGCGGGAACTCGTGGCCCACACCAACCGCGTGTACCGCACGATCCTCGACTACGTCGCAGGGGACGTGAAGGACCCCACGCCGATCCTGTCCGCGTCCGACTACTTCCGCATCGTCCTCTCGGAGGAGAACCCTCACGTCCACATCGCCGAGAGGGCGAGACGTGAGGTGGAGGACTACGCCGGTCGTGACATGGTCGCGGTGACCCACGAGCTGGCGCGGCGCGCCGAACGTCTCGTCGGTACGGCGCATCCGGCGACGAAGATGCATCTCTTCGTCGGTGAGATGGATCTGCAGCAGTACCTGGCGACCCGGGTGGTCGAGTTGGTGATCCACGGCCTCGACCTCGCCGCGGCGATCGACCTTCCGACCGAACCGCCGTCCGAGGCTTCCGCAGTTGCGCTCTCGGTGCTGACGGCCCTGGCGCGTCCTTCGGACCTGTCCGCGCTCCTGCGCCTCCTGACCGGACGTCCTGCCTCTCTGCCGTTGACCAACGTTCTCGGCTGAGAGCGGTGCCACCTGAGGGTGGTCCGATCGACCGGACGGTAGGCCCCCGGCCGGGGGGTGCCGGCGTTGTGGCGCGCCGACGTCGGTCGTATTGTCCTAGTTATGACTGGAGAAATTGCAATAAATGGTCCGGCGATGGCCATGCCCGTGGATCCCGTCGAGAAGCGTGCGGGTCAGGCCGCCTTCCACGGAGCCTTGATCGGGTTCTTCCTGGCCTTCGTGGGCGTCGCACTCTCGACCTGGGCCGTGTTCGATCTCCAGCCGGGAAGCGCCCTGGCGTTGGGGGTCTTCATCGGCTTCTGGGGTGGGATCGGCTTCGGGGTGATGATCGGCGGATGCACCGTGCTCGCCCGTGAGATGGATCACCCCGCGCCGGACGTGCCCCCGATCCCGCACGACGTCTGAGCGTCAGGGCACCAGCGCAGTAGCGAACATCACCACGCCGACCGACGAGGCGAGTCCTGTCGCCGCGGCGATCCGTGCCGGTGTGGGGTGGCGCCGCACGAGTATCCCGTGGACCGTGGCCAGCACGACCGAGACGACCACGAGGATCAACTTGATGGCCAGTAGCCGCCCGTAGCCGCCTTCGGTGAGCGTCTCGAAGGTGACGCCTCGGTGCATGGCCATCGCGACGCCGGTCACCACGAGCGTCGGCAGCAGGACGGTCGTGGAGATGATCGCGAATCGGTGGCCGGCCGTGCGTGCCAGGGCTGCCCGTTGGTCCGGTCCCACCTCCTGCGCAGAGCGAAGAGCCGGGAGTATCACGCCGCTGAGCAACAACTGACCTCCGACCCAGCCCATCGCCGCCGTCACGTGGACGAATCTCACGAGACTCCATCGATCGATCGTCATGGTCGGCCTCCGGCGGTGGGACGGGAGAGGTCGGCGGTCAACTCGTCCTCAAGGTTTCTTCTACCAACGAGCAGAGTAATTGGGGAGCCGTGGGCGGATCATCGGTCGGCGGTCACACCCGGCAGCGGTCGTGTGGTGGTGGGCGGAATCCGCGTGGTTGGCTGGCGACGTGACCGTACCCATCGACCCGACCGCATCGAGCCCGCCGCCGCCCGGCCCGGGTGACGGGCCCCTGCACGACCTCCGGGTCATCGACGTGTCGACGGTCGTGGCCGGCCCGGGATGCGCCCGGTACCTGGCCGACTTCGGTGCCGATGTCCTCAAGGTCGAACGTCCGGGAGGTGACACCACCAGGGCCATGGGCTGGGTCGACCCCCGCGACGACGTCACCTTGTGGTGGAAGCTCGCCGGGCGGAACAAGCGCTCGATCGTCCTGGACCTGAAGGATGCCGACGACCTTGACACGTTCCGACGGCTCGTGGCGGGAGCGGACGTCCTCGTCGAGAACTTCCGTCCTGGCACCCTCGAACGGCTCGGTCTCGACCCCGTCGACCTGATCGCCGACAACGAACGGCTCGTCGTCACGCGGGTCAGCGGCTTCGGCCAGGACGGTCCCTACGCCGGTCGACCCGGGTTCGCGACCCTCGCGGAGGCGCTCTCGGGGTTCGCCGCCATCAACGGCGAGCCCGACGGCGCGCCGCTGCTGCCACCGATCGCATTGACCGACGAGGTCACAGCCCTCGTCGCTGCGTTCGCCACGATGGTCGCGGTCCACTCCGGTGTCGGTCAGGTGGTCGACGTGAACCTCCTCGACTCGTTGTCGCAGATCATGGGGCCGCTGATGAGCCTCTGGCTCAGTCGTGGCGAGCTTCAGCCGCGACTCGGATCGGGGATCCCTTACTCCGTACCCAGAGGCACCTACCGCTGCGCGGACGGCTCGTGGGTGGCGATCTCCACGTCGGCCAACACCGTCGCCCTGCGGGTCATGGACCTGATCGGTCTCGGGGGTGACGAACGGTTCCGCACTTTCGCCGGGCGGATCGAACACCGTGACGAGGTGGAGGCGGAGGTCGCCGCCTACTGCGCTGCACGCACCCTCGACGAGGTGCTCGAAGCGTTCGAGGGCGCCCACGCCGCGGCAGCGCCCGTCTACACGATGGCGGATCTGGCCGAGGACCCCCACGCCCGGGCGAGAGGACTCGTAGTCGATCTCGACGGGACGCCCATGCAGGGCCTCGTCGCCCGGTTGTCCGGCACCCCGGGGCGGCTGCGTTGGGCCGGTCGTCCGCTCGATGCCGACGGCGACGCCATCCGTGACGAGGTCACTCCGGGCTGGCGGTCGTGATCTCGATGCGGTCCTGCGGCCATTCACGCGCCCGGTCGAGCGCCTCGTGGGCCTGCGCGAGCAACTGCTCGGCGTTGAACCCGTACGCGGGGTAGCAGCTGATCCCGACCCAGGTGGTGAAGCCCTCGTTCTGGTCGGCGAGCCGGCGACGGAACCGCTCCATCGTCCACACCGCGCCGGTCTCCGGGGTGTCCTCGAACAGGAGCAGGAACGTCCCGTCGTCGGCTCGTGCGATGGTGTCGGCGTCCCGGAAAACGGTCGCCATCGTCGAGGCGACCACGTTCGGGTCCGCCTTTGCACTGTCCCGGTTCGCAGAACCGGGCACGTCGGTAACGACGTCGACCACCGCCAGGGACAGTTGACGCATCCCTCGGCGTGCGGCCGAGACCCGCTTGTCGAGGGACGCTTCGAAGAAGAGCTGACTGAAGGTCCCGGTCGCAGGGTCGAGCAGCAGGTCCGGGAGCGGTTCGTCGGTGGCCCCCGGACCGATTCGAGCGTCGGGTGGCTCGGGTTCGGCGGCGGATGGGTCGGTCATGACGTGCTCTCCGGCAGGGTCGGTTGCTTTCGTCCCCACGGATGATGCCGCACTTGCCCGCATGGCTGCAGCGAGATCGTGTCTGGCCCGGATCGCTTCGGCCTCGTAGCGGCTCGCCCGCTCCAGCGCCTTGCGGCGTTCCTCGTCGAGGCGGAGTGCCGCCGCCTGCAGTTCGGCTCTGGTGGAGCGTCCGAACAGGCGTCGCCCCGCCGACTCGCTGGCGACGACTGCGGATGCGATCGCCGCGGCCGAAGCGACGACCACGAGCAGCGCCGCGTCGAGGAGAACGGCCGCGACTGCGAGCACGACGGCGAGCGCGCCGCACGAGACGGCCACGGCGGCACGGGTGCGATCCATCCGCTTCCCATCGGCAGGAACCGGGAGTTGGATAGGGCCGCTGTCCAGGTCAGGGGCCCTCCGTCCAGGTGGGGGGCCCGTCCCTTCACCGGTCGGTTCCGTGCTCAGACCTCACCCAGGACGAGGTCCGCCAAGTCACCCATGATCCGCGCGATGTCGAAGTCCTTCGGTGTGTAGACCCTCGCCACGCCTTCCGAGAGGAGTCGTGACCGGTCCGCCTCGGGGATGATCCCGCCGGCGATGACCGGTGCCTCGACTCCCTCCGCCCGGAGCAGCCTGATGACCTCTGGGATCAGTTCCAGATGGCTACCCGAGAGGATCGACAGACCGACCAGGTCGACGTCCTCGTCGCGCGCCACCGCGGCGATCTGCTCCGGGGTGAGCCGGATGCCCTGGTAGATGACCTCGAAGCCGGCGTCCCGGGCCGCGACCGCGACCTGTTCGGCCCCGTTGGAGTGACCGTCCAGGCCCGGCTTGGCGACGAGGAACCGAGGCGGCCCGCCCGGCGCGGCCTTGAGGCGCTCGTTCACCGCGCGCAGCCCGTCCGAACCCCCTCCGGCACCCGCCGCGGCGGCGACGCCGGTCGGCGCCCGGTACTCGCCGAACTCCTCGCGCAGCACCGCCGCCCATTCTCCGGTGGTCCCACCGGCGTGGGCGAGGTCGATGGAGGCCGGCATGATGTTCTCCCCGGATCGGGCGACGCGACGCAACTCTTCGAGGCTGCGTTTGACGGCGTCACCGTCGCGCCGGTCGCGCCATTCGGCAAGCTCGGCGATCGCCGCGTCGGCGACCGACGGATCGACGCGGAGGATGTTGTCGTCACCGTCGAGGGGGGACTCCGCCGTCTCGGTGAACTTGTTGACCCCGACGATCGTCAGGTCGCCGGACTCGATGCGGCGGATCCTCTCCGCGTGGCTGCGAACCAGCCGTCCCTTCAGTTCGTCGATCGCTTCGAAGGCGCCGCCCATCTCCAGGACGTCGTCGAGCTCTGCCTGGGCCCCGTCGATCAGTTCCTTCGTCTTCGCCTCGACGACGTGGGAACCGGCGAAGATGTCGTCGTACTCGAGCAGNNAGCAGGTCGGTCTCGAACGCCAGCACCTGCTGGATACGCAGGGCCCACTGCTGGTCCCACGGGCGGGGAAGGCCGAGCGCCTCGTTCCACGCGGGGAGTTGGAGCGAACGAGCACGGGCGTCCCGCGACAGCGTGACGCCGAGAGCTTCCAGCACGATGCGCTGCACGTTGTTCTCCGGCTGGGCCTCCGTGAGGCCGAGGCTGTTCACCTGCACGCCGTAACGAAAGCGACGAGCCTTCGGTTCGGTGATCCCGTAGCGCTCCTTGGTGATGCGGTCCCACATCTGGGTGAACGCCCGCATCTTGCAGGTCTCCTCCACGAAGCGGATCCCGGCGTTCACGAAGAAGGAGATCGACGCGACGACGTTGGTCATGCGGTCCTCGGGGACCTGACCGGACGCCTTCACCGCGTCGAGCACGTCGATCGCCGTCGCCAGGGAGTAGGCGATCTCCTGCACCGGCGTCGCCCCGGCCTCCTGGAGGTGGTAGCTGCACACGTTCATCGGGTTCCAGTGCGGGATCCACTCCTGGCAGAACGCGAACATGTCGACGATCAGGCGCTTGGACGGCAGCGGCGGGTAGATGTAGG